>JBCCQC010000564.1:0-3767 GCA_039024535.1 Chloroflexota bacterium | reverse complement strand
TTCAAATTCTCAACGAAAGCATCGCTCTCACGAATGTCTTGCTGAATCGCTTCCAGATTATCGAAAGCGTATGTGAGGGCTGCATACACCTGAGACAGCGTTAACTCGTGGTCAGCAGCAATTTTGTCGGCACTGCGGCCCGCCATCTCATGCCACATATACACATCCTGCACACGAATGCGCGTTCCAGTGATAACAGACTTACCTCCGCTCAGACCCTTGGTACGTGTAATATGACTTTCAGTTACGTTGTACGCTCTATCTACCATCTCAATTCCTCTCAGCAACTTTTTTGTCGATAGCCGTAATCAGTTGTGACAACACATCGTCATCATACCTGAACGGTGCAAGAATGATTTCTGCGAACTCGCGCTTTTCTGCACTATCACACTGTTGCCAGTATTCCGGTTTGCGTGCGCCAATACCGACCATATTGTCCCATATCGTTCCGGTCTGTGGTGCTTCGAAGTGCCAATCCCCTCGATTACGCTCCATGATCTGACGCTTTTTTCCGGTAGCTTCAGCAATGCGCAGTTGTTCACATTCATTCAGCGTATCTGCCAGACGGTTCAGAATATCAGCAATAAACGAACTGGTCTGAACTTCCGGCTTAATCGGGTCATCATCCAGAAACTTTGCGATGTACACAGCATTCCACAGCGCAATAAGTTCTCCATATTCTTTTCCATCTGCCGAGGCTTTGAATTCGATCATACACTAATTCCCCGCTGTCACACGCTCTATCCGTGCGCCCAGAGCGCGTAACTTACCCTCTACATTCGCATATCCCCGGTCAATCTGCTGGATGTTGGCGATGCGCGTTTCACCCCTTGCTGCCAGTGCCGCCAGCAAAATCGCCATCCCTGCACGGATGTCCGGGCTGGCAAGTGTGAGTCCGCCACGCAGGGCCGCCGGCCCCTGCACCAGCACCCGGTGCGGATCACACAGGGTGATGCGTGCGCCCATGCGTACCAGCTTATCTGTGAAGAAAAAGCGGCTCTCGTACATCCAATCATGGAACAGGGCCACGCCTGCACTCTGTGTGGCGACGACCAGTGCGATACTCATCAAATCCGGCGGGAAGGCGGGCCACGGCTGCGCACGAATCACCGGCATCTTACCACCAAAGTCCGGCTGCATCGTGAGTGACTGCCCCGCCGGGACGTAAATATCCTCGCCGCGTGCCTCCCACATCACACCCAACCGCCGGAACGTCAGTGCGACCATATCGAGGTGCTGCGGGTCAGCATTTTTGATGGTGATTTCGCCGCCTGTGACTGCCGCAACCCCCACAAAACTCCCCACTTCCATGAAGTCTGCGCCGACACGCGCCTCGCCGCCGCCGAGCTTTTCCACACCGGTAATCGTTAGCTGGTTGGAGCCGACGCCCTCAATTTTTGCACCGAGCGTGTTCAGCATCCGGCACAAATCCTGGACATGAGGTTCCCCGGCAGCGTTGCGAATCACTGTCGTGCCCTTTGCAAGCACCGCCGCCATGATTGTGTTTTCTGTGGCCGTAACACTGGCTTCGCGCAGCAGCAAATTTGCACCCTTCAGGCCGTCTGGCGCACGGAACCGGAGTCACTTCCCTGCCGGGTCAACTTCCGCGCCGAGTGCCAGCAGTGCTTCTACCAGTGTATCCAGACGGCGCTCACCGATGACATCGCCGCCGGGGAGGGGCAGCGCGACCTCGCCCATACGCACCAGCATCGCGCCAGATAGCACAATCCCGGCACGAGTCCGGGCCATATCCGGGTGAACTTCGGTTGTGGTGATATTTTCTGCATGGACGCGCACAGTTTTGTCATCCAGCCACTCTACAGAGGCCCCCAGATGCTCCAGCACGCCGCACAACACCCGCACATCCACAATATCCGGCACGTTATGGAGCGTCACCGGCTGGTCTGTGAGCAGGCACGCGGGAATCATTTTGGTGGCGGCGTTTTTGTTGCCACCGGGGGTGACTTCGCCGCGCAGGGTGTGTCCGCCTTCAATGATGAACCGCTGCATTTAGCGGCGCTCCTGTTTCGGGATGATCGTTACCGGGTCGCCCACTTTCACGTCAAGACGCTGCGCGGCATTGCCCTGATTCACAGCAAATTCCAGAAAATCGTTGCTACCCACCAGCGCCATCAGGCTGCCACGCGGCGCATCGCCGTACGTGCGATTGATTTCCGTGAATGTTTCGCCAGCGATAGTGAGTTCGCTATACACGGAAAACGGGCGTGAGTTCATCTCCGGGTAGAAGCGCGGCTTGAGTTGCAGTGTTTCGTCGTCCAGCCACAGGCAATCGCCGATGCTGGTCACAACATTACCGAAGTGGTCAATGTAGATGACTTCGCCGATGATAATGCCTTTATCTTCCTTGAGCTGCGGCTTCGGGTACAGGTTCAGACCATCGGAGATGATCGCGCCGATTTCGTACAGCTTTTCGCCGCTGGCAATATCTGCGGCGGTGGGGGCAAATACATCACGCCCGTGGAACGTGCGGCTGATACGGTCGCCCTCGGTGATTTCCACGGACAATAGCGGCTTGTGCTGGGCCAGCACATAGGACAGCACGCCGTTATCCGGCGCGACAAACGTGTAATCGCCGATGTCCACGGCAATGGGCTTGCGCTGCAACCCCACACCGGGATCCACCACGACCAGAAAAACCGTGCCCTCCGGGAAGTACATGTAATTGGTTGCCAGCATATAGGCGGCGGCGCGCACGTCCTGCGGCGGGATGTCGTGGGTGATGTCGATAAACTCGGCGGCGGGGCAGATGCGCTTCATGACGCCCTTCATCACACCGACGTAATGGTCTTTTATGCCGAAATCGGTCAGCATGGCAATCAAAGGTCGGTTCATTGTGAGCCTCCTGTGGCGTCAGTGTCCGTGGATACCGTAAGTGTAACGCGGTCGCCCTCGTTCAGACGAATATCATCGGGCAGCACCAGTTCAAGGTAGCCGCTGAGTCCGATGACTGCGTGGGGTTTGCCATGTTCGAGTACATCATAGTGGTTGCGTAAACCCGCTAGCGTCAGATCCCCAACTGTGACGGTTGCGTTATCGTCCAGTTCAATCTGGGGCAGGTTTTTGTGCAGGTCAGAGGAGAGCTTCAGGCGATTGTTCGCGACCTGCTCAATCCGTCCAATGCTGGTGGTGTATCGATTGCCCTTCGCGATCATGACTTCACCTGCTATGACATCTCCATATACAGACAAGAAGGGAAGATCAATCTGATACAATTCTCCCGGCCTGATATATTGCGCACCTCCCACAAAGAAGTCAGTGCTTTCTCTCTGAAACACCAGTGTCCACAACGTTTTGATGAACATATTTGAAGTTCTCACCGGTGATCTTTTTTCAGGCATGTTTGCAAATTCGTTCTGCTCTATCGTGATTCTCGCGACGTACTTCTCAGCAATGTGTTGCAAAACATACGATAGAACGCCATCATTTGCTGCTACATAGTCATGCAAATCTGTACGAATGGCAACGACTTCGTAGTCTGCCCTGTAATATGACGAACCTACCAACACCAGAAAAAATACATTGTCCGGAAAACGCCCGTGCAACCCGGCCAGACAAAATGCTGCCTCTCTTACATTACCCTTTTCAATATCATGCCTGACATCCAGAATCTCTGCACCCGGCATAGCCTTCAAAATATCGGCCTTAAGCACCACAACAGCATAAGCATCATTGAGGTCTGTAACGAGCGCAACAATTGGTTGAACCATCTATCTTTCCCCACTGCGTTGACAGGCAGTATAGTACAC
>JBCCQC010000563.1:0-3771 GCA_039024535.1 Chloroflexota bacterium | reverse complement strand
TCGCGGCGTCA
Source organism: Chloroflexota bacterium (assembly GCA_039024535.1). Classification (GTDB taxonomy): domain Bacteria; phylum Chloroflexota; class Anaerolineae; order Aggregatilineales; family Phototrophicaceae; genus DAOTTY01. The sequence goes on along the minus strand of JBCCQC010000563.1, from coordinate 3,760 downwards.
CTGTCCACACTCAGCGGGATAGATAGCCCGGTCGGGTTCAATATGATGATTGCGCTGCTGTTCGCGCTCACCGGCCTGAACACGCTCGGCGTGGTCTATAATCTGATTCGGTCGTCGGCAGTGCGCGGCCTTACGGCTCCGCGTGGCGCGGCAGTGAGTGTGGGCCTGCTGGGTGCGGTGTTCGTGATCCTGCTGGGTAATTTTCAGGTGCCGTTTATCGAGTTGCCGTATCAATCTGGCGTGCAGAACGAAGCCTACTATGACTTCTGGGACGCGCAGGATCGCTTCGATGCGCCCACACGCATCCCGGATGAATCTGAGACAACAACTATACTCGGTCTGCCGGTGCTGGATCCGGCGCGGTGGTCGTTCTGGTGGTGGTTCCGTGCCAGCCGTGTAATTAACGACCGTGAGTTACCGGAACTCACTGCGGATGGTGTGGTGGACGGGCAGCCAGTGGGCGCGAACGTCATTGACGAGTTCCCGCAGTTCAGCTTTCTACTGGCAGATGTGCATCCGCATGTGCTGGCGCTGCCGTTTACGGTGATGGCTATCGGGCTGGCACTGAATATCCTGCTCACGTGGCGTCCGCCGAACCGCACCGAAACGTTTTTCTACGGACTGGCGGCGGGTGGCCTCATGTTCCTGAATGTGTGGGACGGCCCGATTTACATTGTGGTGCTGGTCGGGGCAGAGGGCCTGCGCCGCGTGATGATGCACCGTAAACTGATTGTGGATGATGTGTGGCGGCTGGCGCTGTTCGGTGGGGTGCTGGCGGTGCTGGCATTTGCGCTGTATCTACCGTTTTTCATCAGCTTCCGGTCGCAGGCATCGGGTATCATCCCGTCGATACAGTACGCCACGCCGTTCACGCAGTATTTCCTGATGTTCGGGCCGTTTATTCTGCTGCTGGTACCTTACCTGATATTTGAGTCAGTGCGAGGCCGGATGAACTGGCGTGCTGGTATCACTGCTGCAATCAGTATCTTCCTGCTGCTGGCCGGGGTCATGATTCTGATGACGGCGGTGGGGTCGCTGGTACCGGCCTTCCGCGATACAGCTCTACGCTTTGTAGAGGCACGCGGCGGCTTCGATAACGTCATTCCGCTGATACTGGCGCGGCGCGTGACCGATGGCCTGACGACACTGCTGCTGCTGATTGCACTGGGCGTTGTGGTGGCACGTCTGCTGCCACGCACAGACAAAACCAACCACGACGACAGCGACCTCAGCTACACCCCTGCGACTGGCTTTGCGCTGTTCATGGTGGCCTGTGCAGCAGGGATTACGCTGGTGCCGGAGTTTGTGTACCTGCGCGATAACTTCGGGGTACGCATCAACACGATTTTCAAGTTTTACTATCAGGGCTGGGTGATGTTCAGCATTGCCAGCGCATATGCAGCTTACGCGATGCTGGCTGACCGTGAGGCAACCCCGGTGATGCGTATTGTGGCTACCCCGTTGCTGGTTGTGGTGCTCGTGCTGGGCCTGCTGTACCCGTTCCTCGGTATTCATAACCGCGTCTACATTGAAAGTGGGCGCGCCAGCAATCCACAGCTACAGGCATTCACGCTGGATGGTGGGCCGTCGCTGGTTTCACAGGATGACTACAACGCGCTCATGTGCCTGGATCAACTGGTGGAAGGGGATGACGTGGTGATTGCAGAAGCTATCGGCCCGGCCTATCGGAATCAGTTCGGGCGGGTGGGTGTGCTGACGGGAATGCCCATCATTCTGGGCTGGGAAGGGCATCAGCGGCAGTGGCGCGGCGCTACTTACCCGATGGTGGCCGGAACGCGCCGCGAAGACGTGGAACGCCTGTATAATGATACCTTCTGGGATAGCGTGACCCCGATAGTAGAACGTTACGACATTGACTACATCTTTTACGGCACAACGGAGCGGTTCGGCACAGGCGAAGTGGATCCGTTTAACCCTGCCGGGGAAGATAAATTTATAGAAAATCTGGAAGTGGTATGCCAGCACGGGGACAGCCTGTTTTACCGTGTGACGCCACGCGCATTAGAAATCGCCGGAGCAGATATTCGTGAGTGAAACGACACAGGTATATGACCCGGTCGATGTGCCGGTGACAGACGACATCCCGTTAGCAGAATCGGAAGCCGAACCCGTAGCCCTCAGTATTTCGCTGGAGGGTGTGGTGTATGTGGCGCTGGCTGCAACGGTGCTGCTGATGTATGTGCTGCGGCTGGGTATCGTCCCCCTCACTGTAACGGAGATACCACGTGCGCTGGCGGCATGGCAGGCGGCCCAACCGGGCATCGAAGCGACAACATCCGGGGATAGTGCGCTGCTGCAACTGGCGCACATGCTCTCGCTCACCATTTTCGGCAACTCTGAGGAAGCCGTGCGTGCGCCAACGGCTATACTCGGCTTTTTGCTTGTGTTTTCACCGCTGCTGTTCCGGGATGTGCTGGGCCGTACCCGTGCTTTCCTGATAGTGATCGGGCTGGCCTTCTCCCCGATGATGCTGGCGGCTTCCCGGCTGGATAGCCCGGTGGTGTGGCAGATGTTTTTTGCGCTGCTGGCCCTGTGGGTACTCAAGCGGCACGTTCTGGAACAAAATGCGACCTTATCCACTGTGGCGATTGTGTTGTTCGGTGCGGCGGCACTGCTCACGGGCACAACGGGCCTGCTCACTGTCGTGATGATGGTGGCAGCGCTCATTCTCGCGGATAGTTTTCTGCGCCGCCGTGACGAAACCTATGCTGAGGACACTATCCCGGTGGTAGCCCGTCTGCGTGAGTGGGCGTGGATACCGGGTATCGGGCTGTCGGCGCTGATTGTGCTGACGACCGCCACTGCGTTTATGCTTTACCCCCCCGGCCTGGATGCGCTGGCGCAGTCTATCGGCAGTGGGCTGGCCGGATGGTTTGTGCCACAGGAGGGTGCGCCATTTGCGTTCGGGCTGGCGGCCAGCCTGTTTTATGAGCCGCTGTACTGGGCATTCGGGATTATCGGCATCATACTCATCTTCGACCGGGATGAGATTACTTTTGTGGATGGCTTTTTCGTGGCGTGGCTGGCCGTGGCGGGTATCGTGGCGCTGCTCTACCAGGGGGCAACTGCTGCTAATGCGCTGTGGCTGACGATTCCGCTGGCCGGGCTGATGTCAAAAGTAATATTGAGCGCCCTTGAGAGCGAAACCGGCATGTTGTGGTATGCAGAAGACGACGCTATGAACAACGTGCTTGGCTTTTCTATACCATCGTGGGCACGCTGGGTAATCATGGGGACGTCGGCGCTGCTGTTTTCCCTCGTACTGATGCACGTTGGCTGGTTATCCCGTTCACTCGTTACAGCGGACTTCAGCGCGGGCAGTTTTCTGGACAGACTGAACGCGATTGCCGCGCCGTTGTTCTTCCTCACGGTGATGCTGCTGCTGTTCGTGCTGGCCGGGTTCTCGTTTGCCAGCCTCTACGGTGGCCGTGAAACCCTGCGAGGTGGTGCGCTGGGCATTGTGATTGTTGGGCTGTTTGCGTCGTTGGGTGGCGGTTGGCAGGTGGCCGTTAGCCGTGCGGATGACCCGCGCGAGCTGTGGCATACCCGTGCTGTGGGCGAAGAAGCGTTCATTCTGCGCGATCAACTGCTTACACTGGCGCGGCGCGAAACGGAGGGCTTGGCGGGAGCTGCTTCGGCAGGCACGATCTTGAGCATGGGGGTCCTCGGTTGGCTGAGGGTTGTGTTCCAACGCCAGCATCCAATCGGGGGCTCCCATGCTCAAGCGCATCGTTCAGAC
>JBCCQC010000562.1:0-3777 GCA_039024535.1 Chloroflexota bacterium | reverse complement strand
GGTGTTATTGCTGAAGGTGGTGTTATAGATGCGGTGTACGCCAGTTGCCGCACCACCTACCGCCACCATCCCGCCGCCATTCTCGGCGGCAATATTGTTGCTGATGACCGTGTTGACGATAGTAGTGTCGCTGGCAGCATAGACGCCCCCCGCACTCTCTGCCGCACGGTTGCCGGTAATCACACTGTTCAGCATCACCAGCGGCCCCTGTGCGTAAATGCCACCGCCATCGTCAAACACACTGTCCGGGTCATCCACCACGTTGTTCTGTATCAGGCTGTCAATCACAGTCAGTGTGCCGTTGCTGCGGTTATAGATCCCACCACCACTGGGGAAAATCGCTTCCACCCGGTTATCTTCCAGCGTCGTGTTGATGACCGTGAGGTTGCCCGCGTTGTAAATGCCACCGCCGTTATCAAAGCCGCCAGTCAGCAGCCCATTGCGCACCGTCAGGTTTTCCACCGTCACAGTCGCGCCATCACCAACGGTCAGCAGGCGGAAGGCCGGGGCACTGCTGTCACGCTCAATCGTCCGGTTATTCCCCTGGATAGTCATATCTGACGTAAGCGCGGGCAGCCCGCTGGCCCCGAATGCCGAAAACACGTCAGTGCCATCAAGAGTAACGTTTTCGCTCAGGGTGATCGTATCTGCGCCATTACCTGCGGGGCAATCGGCGTGGGTCTGTGCATCGTCGTTGGCATTGGCAATGGCTTCAATAAGCGAACACACCCCGTCAGCAACCACATACGGCGACGTTGCATTCACGGTCAGGCTGGCAGCAGATGCCTGTTGTGCATCGGTCACAACCAGCAACAGCAGGCATAACACACAACCTGCCACCCTGATGTAACGCTGTAAATGAGCAAAAACCATCCCGTGCCCTCCGGGTAATAGCCAGATTATTCTGGGATAAACGACGCCCGGAACTATACCATCACACATATTTATCAGCAAATTACCGGCGCACTTACCGTCCGGCGTCGGGCTTTAAACTGCACAGCGCCTTCAGGTACACTACGCGCCAGTTATGTTAGCTGAAGAACTGGAACCCGCCCCCGATGTATATCGTACACAACCGCATTACCATCAAGCCGGCGTTCGCCGATGACTTCGAACAGCGCTTTGCAGAGCGCTCTGGTCAGGTAGACGGCATGGATGGTTTTGTGTCGTTCAAAATCCTGCGCCATGCCGATGCCACCGCCGAGAGCATCATGTTCGTCGTCCAGACCGTCTGGGAAAGCGAAGCCCACTTCACAGCATGGACGGAATCGGACGCATTCAAAGCGCAACACGCTCAATCCCGCACACTCCCATCAGAAGCGTTCCTCGGTCGCCCGATCATCGAGAAGTTCAACGCCATCCAATCCACCGACTGAGCAAAACAAAAAGGCGACATCTACATGTCGCCTTCTCATCTGCCGGGGCCTCTCATCGGGACTGCCGCAACCGGGCAAGGTCAGCCTCCAACTTCGCACGTTGCTTTTCTTCGGCTTCTCGCGCCGCCTGCTGCGCCTTCTTCACGTTATCGCGCAGGCCCATCCGCAGCTTCTTCCCCGTCACCGGAGCAAAAATCATCACCGCCAGTGAACCGAGCGCCGCGCCGAGTACAAACCCCAGCAGCAGACCAAGCAATTTTCTGCTCATTGGTCAACCCTTTCGCAAAAAATGCCGTTACGTGGTCAAATTAGACAGTGAAACCAACAAAATTGCAACCGGAGGAATACACAATGCCGAAGTCCGTTATCGCAACCGAACACGCCCCCGCCGCCGTCGGCCCCTATTCACAGGGCGTCACGGCCAATGGATTCATCTTCACCGCCGGGCAGGTGCCGCTGGATCCGGCTACAGGTAAACTGGTGGAAGGTGACATTCAGGTGCAGGCCCGCCAATCCCTGACCAATGTGCAGGCAATTCTGGAAGCTGCTGGAACCAGCATGGCAAACGTCGTCAAAGCCACCGTTTTCCTTGCCGATATTGGCGACTTTGCCGCTGTGAATGAAGTCTACGCGGAGTTTTTCGAGGAACCTTACCCGGCACGTTCTGCACTGGAGGTGGCAAACCTGCCACTGGGCGCACAGGTCGAAATTGAAGTGGTCGCTACACTGGAATAACGCCAGTCATCACACGTTCTGCCCCGGTGTGATAACATCCGCCGGGAACAGACCCTCGTTCGCCACACAGATCTGAAACGCCGGGAAATCATCCCCTGCGTTGATGTGGCAGCGGGTAACGGCACGCATTTGCGCGTCAGTCAGGCTCAAACTGAAGTCGAGGCAGCTTCCAAACTCGTTTTCAAGGCGCTTTTCTGCAATCGCACGCTCCACCAGCACATTACACAGGTACTGCACACGCACCCGCGCCTCATGCCGGTTGGCGACATCTGCCGAGGGGTACACCGGCCCGGAAATCATCAACATCTGTACAATCGGGGCCATCAGCATTAACGCCAGAAAAATCGCCATTGCTGCCCGTGCCGGTCGGAACGGCGGCAGGTTAACCGCCGGCAATCCGGGTGCCTCGGTATCTAGCTCCCATATGATTTCGTCCGGGTCTACGGCCTCCCCACGCTCAATACGCGCCGCCCAGTCTGCCGCCTCCGGGATGTGGTCAATACTGAGCAGCAGCAAGCGTGCTTCTTCCAGCCTGCCTTCATCCATAAGCTGCTGCGCAACAATAAACCGTGATCTTACCGTATCATCCATTCTGAAAACCGCCGTTTATCCCGCATCAAGTCTGCGCTACCTGTAATGGTAGACGCAACCTGTAGCGGGCAATCTTACGTCACCCGTGAAACCGGCTTCAGCAGAGTCCTGTCAAACTGCGCGATGTCATCCGGGTTCATACGCTCCAGCTCAGCACGCACGGCATAGGCGTCAGTTTTTAGCTGGGCCACATCAATCGTCTGGCACACATCCGGCAGCACCTCCAGCCACTGCACAGCCCGCAGCAGCATCTTCAACGCCCCCCGGTGATTGCCGCGCTCAATCTGATAGTACGCCACCCCCACCTGCAACACCGCCCGGTAAAGGTCACGCACCGGGCCTTCCGTTGCCACCCACTGCTCCTCGAACAGATCATGCTGCGGGTAAAACTCCCGGTTATTGAACTTCTCCACCCCCTGCACAGCCAGCGGCGGCAGCGTGTCGCGGCATTCGCAGTCCAGTCGTTCCTCACGCGCCGGATCCGGCACGCGGGCATGTTTCGTGATAATGCCGGGTAGCTTTTCCTCTACTTCGTCGGATACCAGAGCAAAATCGGCTCCGCTGGTCAGCATGTCTGCCCGTGCTGCTTCAGCAGGCACAATGACCACAATCGGAATGCGGCGTGTCGCCGGGCTTGCCTTGGCCGCCACGGTCAGGCTTTTACTCATGGCAGCACTGCCCATCAGTATCACCATAACAGGCCGGTCATTGATGAGCCGGGTAGCAAAGTGGGTTACTGTGGCATAGCTGCGCAGTGCAAAACCTTCCGGCAGCGGCAGCTCCCCCGCGATGCGCTCTGGCCCGGTAACGACAATCACGTTATCTGCCACACCGCCCCCCTAAAAGCGCCCATCGACAGAATCCGCATAGCCGGTCATCTCGTTATAGCCATACCCCGTAACATCGCCTTCCACACGAACAGCGCCCTCCCAGTAAGTCGGGTCTGTATTCAGTTCCTGCTCGGCCATCAGTGGGATAACCTGAAACGTCAGGGATTCCTCCCGCTGTATGTAATCGCCATCAATCGTAATATCCCAGCCCAGCGGGTAAGTCGCGCCACTCTGTGGGCTTGTCC
>JBCCQC010000561.1:0-3784 GCA_039024535.1 Chloroflexota bacterium | reverse complement strand
ACCAACCACTACCCCATTCAGAACTACTACCTGCGTCAGGTCGTCCAGACGGAAGACGGCGACATCATTAACACCACTGTCGGTGAACCCATCTTCACCGAACACGCCGACGCTTACGCTGAAGCCTGTGCAATGGGCATGTAATACATTCCACAGGGGCGCAGCGTGCTGCGCCCCTGCTGTAAGCTATTGAAAGATTTCCTTCCAGATGAAATATACTGCGTTCCTGTCCATCAGTTTTCAGCATCGGAAGAAAATTCCAGAGGTCATCCAGACAATCAAAAAAGTAGCCAGCATTAATGATATAGAGCTGGTTGTGTTCGTAGATCAATATGTGTTCCAACAGGATGAAGAGCGTCAAATGATGGCCGTATCACGCAATGATATTGACCGAAGCGACTTTGTGCTGGCTGAAGTATCTCATAAGGCTGTTGGCGTAGGCGTTGAAGTAGGCTACGCGGTTGGTACAGGTAAGCCTGTCATCTATATGCGGCAGGAAAAAGCAGAACATTCAACAACAATTGCAGGTATTTCGACTCACCACGTTATCTATTCTTCTGTCACTGAGTTAGAAGAAAAACTACAGGCGGTCATAAAAGCATGTATTCTGCGAGAATAAGTCACTGAAAAAGGCTTACATATCAACGAAGACAGTGTCTTTTTGTTTTCCCACGTCTCTACGTTTATCGTCCCGATCATTCATCTGCACAGGAAACACCACCATGCCCCTCAACACTTACTACGACAACGGCTATAACACCCGCCTCGGCGTGGAGAACGAAGACCAGATTTTTGTGGACTGGAACGCTGCGTCAGAGGCAGCCCGCCGTGACCTGACGTGCCACATCGGTGTGGCATATGGCGCTGCCGACCGCGAAACAATTGATCTGTTCCCGGCAGCGAATGATACCGGGCGCTGGCTGGTGTTTATCCACGGGGGGTACTGGCGCATGGGCACCACCGAGATGTTTTCGTTTATCGTACCGCCCTTCGTGGAAGCAGGATTGAACGTGGCGCTGGTGGAGTACGATCTAACACCGCATGTGACGATTGGGACGATTGTAGAACAGGTGCGCCGGGGCATTGCGTGGCTGCACAGTAACGCGGCCAGCTATGGCAACCCCTGCGAGGAAATCATTATCACCGGGCACAGTGCCGGGGGCCACCTGACGGCGATGATGTTCGCTACGGATTGGCGCCAGTACGGTATGCCTGCCTCCGCGATTATCGGCGGCGTGTCCATCAGCGGCCTGTTCGACCTTGACCCGATTTCGCAGACCAGCATTAACGAGGATGTGCGGCTCACGCCAGGGCAAATTGCGCTCTACAGCCCGTCACGGCTGAAACCGACGCTTTCCGTGCCGCTGGTGCTCACTGTAGGCCAGCGAGAGAGCGCCGAATTTCATCGGCAGGGAGAGTTACTGCGCGGTGCCCCCGGCTGGGGAGCGATCACTACCGCGCAGGTTGACGTAGCGGGCTGCCATCACTTCAATATCCTCGATGTGTTTATGAATCTGGACAGCGAGATCTGGCAGGCCGCCGACTTTATGCGCTGAGCGGCGCTGATCGTTCCTGTTTGATAAGCGCTATCGCCTCTTCATCACTGAGGGCAAAAATGGGCACACGCTTCAGTGGGTACACTCTTTCCATAATGATGATCGTCCGTTGCATCAGTGTGGCGAGCCAGCCTCTCATTGTTGGAACTACTGCGACCAGTCGGCCCATGTTCGCTGGCTGCTTGCGTGTAACGATGGTGAATGCGGTGATCGGGTTACCGTGCGGCAACAAAGGTGGTGGCTTGACAATGAGATGAACCGTTCCTGTTTTTGTTTTTATCATCTGGTGTGCTGTGTTAACTGCCCGATGAAATACACCCCAGTCAGTTGATTCTTCAAAACGCATTATCAGCACATCCTCGAAATCGGCGTGCCACGTTACCATAACCTTCTCATCCATAACCACCCTGCTCCCACAGTATAGAGACCAATACATATAACGATATATTACAAAATTTGTGCCATTCTGTCACCCGCAGACAGGTTAAAATCTTACTAATAAATTCCGGGAGCGCACAAATTTTATGCGCTAATCACCGGACTGTGGCTGCGGTTGCCCGTATACACTGGAATCTGGAGAACTGACGGCTTTTTGCTCGATACGCCCATGTGACTCTGCATGATCTACCTCGGCTTCGTGCAGGATAATGCTGCCGAAGCGGTTATAGGCCACCGCCATGCTGAGGGCGAACAGCGCCGTGCCAATGCCAATCCCCACGCCGATGATCGTCGGGGCCACCAGTGCCAGCCGGATGAAAATCGTGACGATAGCATAACCAAAATTGCGGAACGTGACCGCATAGCTGATGCTGAAGCGCATTGAGAGCAGCACCATCAACACATCGGTGAAAATCAAAATTGTGTAGAACGAATCGAAGAAGGGGAAGGTTTCCCGCCCGGTGACAGAACGAATGAGGTCATCAATGCCGATGACAGTGAACGTAACAATAAGGCCCAGCGCAATCAGCTTTTTGTACGCGATGAACATTTCCTGCTCTTTTTCGTCCCGCGTGATGGCGCGGCCCTTCTGTACACCGTAGTACACGCCAATAATCACGAAAATCGCCAGTGCGCCCGTTGCATCGGCAATCATCGTGGTCAGGCTACCCCGCACCGCGTCCCATTGCAGCGGCTCACTGAACTCTGTGAACACCTTGAACGTATCGCGCAGCAAGATCAACGAGAGAATCTCTAGCTGGATGCCCACCGAGCGTGAAAACGACCGCGATAACCCGAAGATCAGGCTGACCACCTCGGTAATCAGCAGCAGCGTAAACGTGAACTCCACTGCAAAAAAGTGAGACTCCGGCAACCGCTCAGAAAGCCCCGGCAGCATCATGCCGCGCCGGTTCAATTCAATCGCGGCGATCATCCCCAGGTACACGACCACCAGAAAACTGCCCGCCACCCGCTTCATCACCACTTGTTCCCACAGGTCTTCCAGGTAGTCTGTTAGCCTAGCAACACGTATCACGATTGAATTCATCGGTTCTACCCACATAGTCTGCAACATACAGCACTGTAGGCCCCACGGTGAAGCAGGTTGTAAATTGTGGCTTATAACCTGATTAGGATGTGGGTGGTGTGTTAAATATCTGGCGATACAGGGCTACCACGCGCCTGTGGGCCTGTGTGCTGGCACTGGCATACCCGCTGAGGCCCGGCGCGGCGTTGATTTCGATAATCTGGTAGCTGCCGGGGGGCTGCGTCACGTCCGTGCAGATGATGTCAATGCCGCACAGCACCAGGCTGAACTTCTGTGCGATCTCCACAGCAATGGCGGCCCATGCCGGGTGCATCTGCGCGGTAAAGTCTGCGACGATGCCGCCGGACGAAATATTGGCCGTGTCCTGTAGCTGGATCACCTCATCTGCTGCCGGGATTGTATCCGGTGTCATATGATGTTTGCGCAGCCGGGAGGCGATACGCGGGTCGTCGGCATCAAAGTTGGATTTGTGTCCTGCGGCAGTGAGCGCGGCCCGTTTTGCACGGATTAACTCGCGGACGGTGTGGGTGCCGTCCCCGGTGACGGTGAAAGGCCGCCGCGCATAGCATGCGAACACTGCGCCGTTGTATACCGTGATGCGATATTCCGCTGCGCCGGGGATATTTATAGCAGCTTCGGTCAGCACGAGATCCACGCGCTGTTCCATAAAGTAGGCCAGTGCGCTTTCTACGTCGTCGGCGTCCTCGCAGCGGAACACGCCGCGCCCCCGTGCGCCGTCGTT
>JBCCQC010000560.1:0-3786 GCA_039024535.1 Chloroflexota bacterium | reverse complement strand
TTCCAGGCGGCCATCATCCTGGGCGCGGGCAGGCAGCACAACAGCCGTGAGGATCAGCACGGTAATCAGGGCGATCAGGCGATATGAGTTGTTCAGCATGGCGATTTTTCCGTGTGCAGTGGAGCATTTCCCGTAGCATAACACATTCCCGCCGTTAGAACATTCCTACGAGATGGCCTGTGGAACCCCGCCCACCGTTGTATACTACAGGAGCCTGAAAATTACGTGATCCTGAGCCATGCCAGACGAACCCGAACACGACGACCTTTCTACAACGGGTGTGATGAGCAACCTGTTCGACACACTGCGCCGTTACAGCACCACACCCAGAACGACCGAAACCGAGTTGCTGCGCCGGCGGGCCGGGCAGTATGCCAGCATTCCCCGGCAGCAGTCTCAAACCGCTACAGATACCCTCACCGTCATCACATTCCGGCTGGGAGAAGAAACCTATGGCCTGAACGTAGACACCGTGCGCGGGGTGCGCCCGCTTCCACAGATTACCCGCGTGCCCAATGCACCGGCCTTCTTCCGGGGTGTGATTAATGTGCGTGGGGCGGTGGTCACACTGCTGGATTTGCGGATGTTGTTTGGTATGGGCCAGACCATCAACGCGGACGAAATTATCGTGACCGAAGCGCACGACATCACGCTGGCGATTCCTGTGCAGCGCGTTCAGGATGTGCTGACGATCCCACGGAATGACATCACCGGGCTGGAAGATGTGCGCTATGCGCTTGGCGCGTATGTTACCGAACGTGAGCGTATTATAGTGATCCACGCCGACGAGTTGTTCGGCGACAAACGACTGACTGAGGCAGAATCATGACCGTATCTCAAACTGACTACACCCCGCTTGCCCGCCTGTCCGTACTGCGCAATGGCATCGTCTTCAGCACGGCCATTGCCGCCACCATACCTGTGCTTGTACTGGCTCTCATCGAAGTGCAGCATCTCGGCGTGGTGGGGGTGCTGCTGGCAACCCTGCTGGGCCTGCTGTTTGGCGGGGGGATCGGCGCGGCGTTGTACTGGCTCAACTTCCGTAACATGGAACGGATGCTGAATATGTATGTGGAGCAGATTGAGCGGGCTGCTGCCGGGGATATGCGTGTGCGGCTAGAACTTCCGCTTTCTGAGCAGACGAATGAAGATCGGCTGCTGGTACGGCTGGGAGGGTCTTTGAACCGGCTGATGGATAGAATGCACGGCATGGCGCAGGAGGTGGGTTTTGCCCTGAACCAGCTTGAATCGGATACGGAAGCCATTCTGGATGCTGCCGAGAAACAAATCCTGAGCGCCAATGAGCAGGATGCCGTCGTGACCGAGACGACTGCCACAGTAAACGAAGTGCGTGCCACCGTCACGGAAACTGCGGAGCGGGCCTCCGGTGTGGCAGAAACTGCCCAGAACGCCGCCGATATTTCCCGGCGTGGTGACGAAGCCGTAGCCGCCACGATCAGCGGTATGGATGTGATCCGCCGTCGTGTGGAAGACATTGCCGATAACATTCTCGTGCTGAGTGAGCATACACAGCAGATTGGCGAGATCATCGCCACGGTGAACAACCTTGCCGACCAATCGCGTATGCTGGCACTCAATGCGAGTGTGGAAGCAGCCCGTGCCGGTGAAGAAGGCAAGGGCTTTGCTGTGGTCGCAATGGAAGTACGCAACCTTGCCGACCAGAACCGTGATGCAACTGTGCAGGTGCGCGAAATTCTGGGCGAAATCCAGCGGGCGACGAACGGCGCGGTGATGGTGACAGAAGAAGGTAGCAAGGGGGTGGACGAGGGCCAGCAGCTTGTGAATCGCGCTGGCGAGAGCATCCGTGAGCTGGCACGGGCCATTGAGGAGGCTGCGTTTGCCGCTATGCAGATTGCCGCCAGCACCCGCGAACAAACTATCGGTGTGGATCAACTGACCGGGGCCATGCGCACCATCAAGCACGCCACAGCAGAGGCTATCAGCAGCACCATGCAGGTAGAAACCAGCGCCAACCGCCTGCGAGAGGCGGCCCGCCGAGTTAAAGACGCGCTCACCGGGCTGGAAGTGTGATCTGTGCCACATTTTGATGTATGGAAACACCGTCGGCGCAGTGTGCGCCTGCCTGACCATGATTACATGGACGGCGCGTATTTCGTGACGGTGTGCGCCCATGACGATGTGATGTACCGCAATGCATTCGGGGATGTGGTTTACGAGGAATGGCTGCACACCGAACGATCACGGAACAATGTTGCGCTGGATGAATTTGTCATCATGCCAAATCATTTCCATGCGGTTTTGTTTATCATACCCGAAACTCCGCCAGTAGGGGCGCAGCGCGCTGGTAAGTGTGCATCAAAACGTGGTTCTTGAAAAAATGCGAGTCATTTGCAGAATTTCAACTGACTAAAGTTAGGTTATGTTGACATTTCAGCGTAACCAGATCAAAGCACTGACAAAATGCAGGAAGCCGGAATAAGACCGATCCAGCTTATCAAAGCGGGAAAAAATACGCCGAAAATGCTTGATCTTGCCGATAAAACATTCGACCAGATGACGCTCCCGGTACAACCAGCGTCGGTATATGCCACCATTTCGACCACCGCCTCGCGCAGCGTGTCACGGGGGAGGTCCACCGGAAAGAACCCGGTCAATGCCTCCAACAGTGTCGTCCCGATCAGCGTCAGTTCCGGTAGCTCCAGAAGCACGTCACGCAGATCGTTCGCGGTCATGCGATTTATCCCTTGCGCCCAGCTTTTGCGATAAAGTGCAGCGCCACCGTCCCATCCTCCAGCGTCACCTCTCGGATGGTGGCATGTGCCACTTCCGGATAGGTCTTCTTGAGCAGCGTCCGTACCTGCTCGTTATCCATCTGCGCGGTCTGCTCGTCAGCGACGATGGTCGTTGCCCCGATCTTGAAAATGCGGTTGGGAGTGGTGTTCTGGTCAGTCATGATGAATATTGTTCCTTATATGGTTGGTTTTAGAGTGTGGTGATCAGGTGGATGGTGGCGATCCAGGTGTCGGCGGTTGCATCAGGTGACTCGACCCATGCCTCATCGCCGTCAAGCTCGACAATGCGTCCGGTTGTGAACGGAATCGGCTCGTCGTCAGTGTCGGTGACATCATCCCCCCATGTGACAGTGACACCCGGTGCGAGTTCAATTTCTTTGGATTCTTCTGTTTCCAGTTCGTCGTCTACGTCGGGATTATCATCGGGCGTGTCGTCAGTTTCGTCTGGCATCGGGATCAGTTTGGGCTGTGCGGCATTCGTGCTACCCAATAGTTCCTCCAGCGTGAACAACACCAGTTCCTTTGTCTGGTACGGTTTCATCTTGAGCCCCAGCGCGTACACATCCGGGATTTGCAGCGGCGTTTCACCGCCCTACAAACCGCCGTCAATCAAGCGACCCGCCAGTGTGAGTGCTTGTTGATAAGCAGCCGCGTCGGTTTCGCCGCCCGTGAGTTTCACACGACTGATGGGCACGGTGCGCGTTCCCTTCGCCAGCGGAATGTCGATAGTCGGTTCAACGTCCGCCTTTGCTTTACGCTTAGTCTTCAATTTAGACTTAGGTTCCGTCTTTGGCGGTTCAGGTAGATTGGGTACCTGTGGCGGATTCACCTCCAACGCGGTCAGTTTGTCGTAGGCGGCTTCTAAGCCACTTGTGCAATCCAGCCACATCGAAGGCGAACAAGTCCAGTGACATCGTGTGGAAGCAACCGTAATGTTTAGCTATCCTGACGAAAATGACTTTGAAACGGAAAGGAAACTGTCGTCATGGATAGCGAAGTACAACGGGTTTAC
>JBCCQC010000559.1:0-3789 GCA_039024535.1 Chloroflexota bacterium | reverse complement strand
GCTACGCCGAAGACGATATTATTGCTGCGGGGCTGGCCCTGCGCAGTGAGCGCACCGGCAAACTCTACGACCGCTTCCGTAACCGTTTCATGGTACCGATCCGTGACCAGCGCGGGCGGACGGTGGGCTTCGGGGGGCGTATCCTCGACCCCGACGATAAACCGAAATACATGAATTCCCCGCAGACGCCCGTTTTTGACAAGAGTAAACTACTATTCGGGCTGGATCTGGCAAAAGACACCATCCGTGATGGTGAAACAGCCGTTATTGTAGAAGGCTACATGGACGCCATCACCGCGTACCAGGCCGGGTTTACCAACGTGGTCGCGCAGATGGGCACAGCTATGACGGATACGCAACTCGGCCTCATCGCGCCGAAGTGGGCAAAGCGCATTGTGCTCGCGCTGGATAGCGACGCCGCCGGACAGAACGCCACGCTGCGTAGTCTGGAAGTCGCGCGGGATGCGCTCAAGGCAGACTACAGTGGTCGTATGAAAATTGACATGCGCGTGCTGCAAATCCCGGATGCAAAAGACCCGGATGACCTCATCCGGGAGAACCCGCAGGGCTGGCAAACACTCGTAGACAACGCTATGACCGTTGCCGACTTCCTCATCAACATGGAAGTGGCGCAACTACCCGCTAACCCGACCGTACAGGATCGTGAGGCAGTGGCGCGGCGCGTGATGCCGCTGCTGCTGGCAACCGAAAACAATCTGTACCAGAAAGATAACGTGCAGAAGCTGGCGATGCGCTTGCTATTGCCAGAAAGCGACCTGATGCGGCTGGCAACCGAACAGGTGAAGATCAATCAGGCAAAGCCACCGAAGCGCATCAAGCCGCCAGTGCTGGACGATGATGGCGACATGCCACCACCACGCACGGATTTTGATGATGCTCCGCCGCCTGCAGATGAAGACAACGACGGGCCGCCACCGCGTGACTATGGCGAGGACGTTCAGCCGGGACAGGCGAAACCTGCTGCCCGCCGTGCGCCGCTGACGAATGATGCGAAGGTAGAAGCACACCTGCTGCATGGCCTCATCCATCACCCGGACGTGTACTATCGGGTGAATGGCAAGTTACATGAGGTGCTGCTGACGGACGAAACACTGGCCCCGGCACTGGCGGCCTTTGGCGCGGACGACTTCAGCCGGACGGAACTGCGCGAACTGATGGCGCTCTATTTGCAGGCGCTGGAACAGGACGATATGGACATCCGCGCCTACATCCTGACGTATACGGATGACGCGCTGACCGCTGAACTGGAAATGGTGCTGGAAGACCGAATGCAGGCCATCATGCATGACGAAAAACGTGTGGCCCGTGGCGATCTGGAACGTGTGCTGGAGAAAATCCAGCGTACCGGGGTGATTGTAGACCCGCGCAGTGACCTGATTGCCCGTGCGCTGCGGCTGCGCTGCCGCCGCCTGATGCGCGAACGTGAGGAACTGCGCCTGGTGCAGATGAACGCACTTACCGATAGCGACTATGATACGTCTGATGCCTGTGCCAGCCAGATCGACATACTGGCACGGGCCATGCATCTGCTAGAAATTGAGGAAAAGCAGGTCGCCAGCCTGTACCAGTAGGGGCGCCGCGTGCTTGCTGCGCCCCTACCTGTGCTGTGATTTCTATGTTGCTCACGCCTGATCCGCGATAACAGGATCCATGCCCGAATTATTTGATGAATTTATATCAGGGACATATGGCGAAGAAACGCAAAACCCGGAAGCAAGAACTGGAAATGGAAACGCCGGAGCCAGCCGAAGACACCATTGTGGAAGATGGCGACGACGATGTGGAAGACTTCGATGACGAATCCGATTATGACGGGTCGCTGCGCATCCGCAACGAAGATGGGGATCTGATCGAGACGGATAGCGACATCGACGATGATGACGACATGGACGACGATGACGACGTGGATGCCTACGAAGTTGCCGATAGTGTGCTCACGCCGTCTGATGACCCGGTGCGGCAGTATCTGAAGGAAATCGGCCAGGTACCGCTGCTGGATAGCAACCGCGAGATGTGGCTGAGCACGATGATTGCCGCCGAGGGCCTGCTGGAAACAGTTACCGACCGTCTCTCGGTTGTCAAAGACGAAGACGGCAACGTCATTGAGGAACTGCCGCTGCCATCCTACATCGACATTGCAAAGACGATTGCCGAGCATATCTTCACCAACTGGCAGGATGTAAAGCGCATTGCTGATGACTATGGCGTGGGCTGCCCGGATTTGCGCGGTGTGGTGGACGAAGCACAGTTCATCTTCGAAGAATGGGATCGTGATGCCGATAGCTACATGCGCCAGTATTTGCGCCAGCAGGACTGGGGCCGCGACGATAACTGGACGGAACTGGCCCGCCGCCTGTTCGATGTGTTCCAGGGCATTTACCTGATGCCGTTTGATGTGCAGTTGCGCATCCGTGGGCACTACGCCGAGGCTGGCGATATGCTGCCGGTAGATGCAATGTGTGCCAAACTGGACGATCAGGATCCCGAAGACCGCAACGACAGCCTCGAATACCTCTACGAAAAAGTGGAGATTAACTCGCAGGAGGCTACAGAAGCCCTTACCCGCGCTAACCTGCGCCTGGTGGTGAGCGTGGCGAAGCGTTACATGGGGCGTGGCATCAACTTCCTTGATTTGATCCAGGAGGGTAATATCGGCCTGCTGCGTGCCGTCACCAAGTTCGACCACACCAAGGGCTACAAGTTCAGCACGTATGCCACATGGTGGATTCGTCAGGCTATCAGCCGCGCCATTGCAGACCAGGCCCGCACCATCCGCATTCCGGTACACATGGTGGAGACGATCAACCGGCTGATGCGTGCCCAGCGTGACCTCGTACAGAAGCTGGGCGCAGAGCCAAAACCAGAGCAAATTGCGCTGGAAATGGACTTCCTGGATGAGGAGGACGTAACGGAAATCCGGCGCTTACAGGCCGATGGCAAACCGCTTGACCCGAACCTGCAACGCAAACTGCGGCGTGCGGCGCAAAAAGTGCGCAAAATCATGCGCATCTCACAGGAGCCAATGAGCCTGGAAATGCCCATCGGCCAGGAAGACAGTAGCCAGCTTGGTGATTTCATCGAGGACGACAAAATCCCCGGCCCGGTAGACGCCGCCAGCAAGCAGCTCCTCAAGGAGCAGTTACGTTCGGCGCTCGGTGTGCTCAGTGACCGTGAGCGCGAAGTGCTGGAAATGCGCTTCGGCCTCATTGATGGCCAGGATAACACGCTGGAAGAGGTGGGCAAGCACTTCGGCGTCACCCGAGAACGCATCCGTCAGATTGAGGCGAAAGCCCTGCGCAAACTGCGTCACCCCACGCGCAGCCGCCAACTGCGGGACTATCTGGAAATCTAGCAATCCATCGGGGCGCGGTGTCATACACATCGCGCCCGAAGCCTCGCACTCCGCAGGATAACCCCATCATAAAACGAACCTTTTACGTTATTATTATACCTATTGATACGGTTCGCCCTGTACGGGCGTAAACTTTGTTGTTTGTAATTTGAAGGATACAGAATGCAAATACAGGTTACGTTAAACGGAGAACAACGCACATTACAGGTAGCCCCCCACGAGCGTTTGTTGCGCGTGTTGCGCCGTGAGGCCATCTGGAGTGTGAAGTTTGGCGACGAACACGGCAAAACTGGCTCCGATGCGGTGCTGCTGAACGGTGCGCTTGTGAACAGCAACACGATTCTGGCAGTGCAATGCCACGGCCTTGAAATCACCACACTGGAGGGTATTGGCACGTCACGCAATCTGCACCCATT
>JBCCQC010000558.1:0-3794 GCA_039024535.1 Chloroflexota bacterium | reverse complement strand
GGGAAACAGTACAGTGTTGAGTGGGAAAAGCGGTAAATCCATCATAATGACGTTAAAGTTTACATTTCCTGATATTGGCGTGTGCCTTATCATATCACTGAAGCTGGAAAAAATGGTTGTTTTCAGCTTAATTCTTATTTAGCGCGAACAGAGCCGCTATAATCGGATAGCTGATTTAAAACAGGAAGCGAATTGTCATGGAAAATCTTGCTGTCACCCGCCCGGTTGACCCGCATGGAGAGGTTAGTCCACTCACACAGCGGCTGGCCCGGTTCGCGCTGCGCGTGTGGGGGTGGCAGATTGAAAAGTGGGAAGTTCCCGACGGTATGAAAAAAATTGTTGTTGCCGGGGAACATCACACATCAAACGTGGATGGCTTCTTGATGGTGTTGATTGTGGCGTCGATGGGGCGGAAGCTGTCGTGGCTGGTAAAAGAGGAACTCAATCAGCCGGTCATCGGGGGGATGATCCGGGCGTCTGGCGGTATTTTTGTGGATCGTCATGCGCCGAAAGGGACTGTGGGTGAGGCGATTGACCGGATTAATGAGAGTGAGCATATTTTTCTGGTGATGGCACCGTCTTCCACGCGCAAGAAAACTGACAAATGGCGAACGGGCTTTTACTATATGGCACTGGGCGCGGAAGTCCCTATCGGGCTGGGCTATGTGGATTATGCGCGGAAGAAGGGTGGCGTGGGCAAGGTGTTTATGCCTTCCGGTGATATTAAAGCGGACGAACCTATTTTCCAGGAGTTTTTTGCAGATGTGACCGCGTTACACCCGGAACAGGCCAGCGATGTGCGGCTGGATCCACCGGCAAAGCTGGCGAAACCTGATAACGATACAGCAGAGAGCGAAACCTGATGACCGATCCTATTGTGACAACGGAATGGCTGGCGCAGCACATTAACGATGATAATTTGCGTGTTGTGGATATTCGTGGCTATGTGAAACCGGCTACTGAACCGCCGCCGCACTACTTTAATAAACGCGACGAATACGAGCAGAGTCATATCCCCGGTGCGGTGTTTATCGACTGGGTACACGAGATCACTGACCCGGATAAACCGCATCATACGCAGGTGGCACCACCGGCACGCTACAAAGCTGCGATGGAACGCGCCGGGATCGGCGATGATACGTTTGTGGTGATTTATGACGACGATGGTAGCATTTTTGCGCCGCGCCTGTGGTGGACGTTGCAATATTACGGGCATACTGCTACTGCTGTTCTTGATGGTGGTTTGCAGAAATGGGTGGATGAAGGCCGCCCGGTGACGGCAGCGATTCCAGACGTCCCGGCGGTGACGTTTACGCCGCAGGTGAACGCAGACCTGCGCCGCATCGGTGAGCAGGTTGAGGCTGCGTTGAACACGGGCAGCGTGATGATTGACGTACGCTCCGCGAAAGAGTACAACGGCGAGGCGAGCCGCGCGGCGCGTGGCGGCCACATCCCCGGTGCAACACACAATCACCGCT
The DNA here is from genome assembly GCA_039024535.1 of Chloroflexota bacterium. GTDB lineage: Bacteria > Chloroflexota > Anaerolineae > Aggregatilineales > Phototrophicaceae > DAOTTY01. The sequence continues at coordinate 2,316 of JBCCQC010000558.1, read as the reverse complement.
CTACGATCATGAACGAGGATGGCACGCTTAAATCACCGGACGCAATCCGTGCCCACTTCGAGAGCATCGGCGTTACCGACGACGCGCCAGAAGTGATTTTTTATTGTAATGCGGGGGTATCCGCCAGTTACAGCCTGCTGGCCTACACACTGGCGGGTTTTAGCAACGGCACCCTCTATGACGCCTCATGGAAAGAGTGGGGTAATGATGATAGCAAGCCAATCGAGACGTAAGTGATGACAGAACAAACACAACAACAGCAACATCCCGAAAACGAACCCGGCACACGCTTCCCGGTTATTATTGTGGCGTTTGCCGCCGCTGGTATGGTGATGGCTGCGCTGGTTTTACTGGCCGGGAGTGGTGGACAGGCGCAGCAGGTACCTGAAGGCACTGTGGCAACACGCCAGGCACGTGTGAGCAGCGGCCAGAACACGGTCGTTGGCTGGGAAGTGCCTGCGTTCGATGTAATCACGCTGGAAGGCGAAGAAGTTAACATCACGGACTATCGCGGCAAGGTGGTGTTTTTGAACTTCTGGGCGACGTGGTGTGAGCCGTGCCAGCGAGAAATGCCTGCGTTTGAGTCGTTTATGGCGTCCGGGCGTGAGGATGCGATTATTCTAGCGGTGAATCATGGGGAGACTGCGGGCGATGTGCAGGGCTTTGTTGATCTGTTCGGGCTGGAGCATATTCAGTTCCTGATGGACGAGGATTTCGAAATATCTGATGGGTTCGGGGTGGTGAACCTGCCTGTGACTTATGTGCTGAATGAAGATGGCGTGGTGCGCGGGTTCAAGCTGGGCGAGATTACTGAAGCGGATATGGACGCCTACATTGAGCAGATTGAGCAGGAAACTGCTTCTTAAACGGGAGACACGATGAACCTCGAAACCAATCAGGCGAACAAGCAAACCGTATGGGACTACTGGCAGCAGCTTGCACCGGGTAATGCAGATACGCTCGTTGACATCATTGCAGAGCACGCTGCGGATGACGCCCCGTTCATCGGGCCACACCCGATCAACCGGCTGGATACTGTGGAAGACGTGGTGGAGCAGTTCTGGCGGCCATTGTTTGCCGCATTCCCGGATTTGAAGCGCGAGACATTCATTTTTTCCGGCGGCGAGTCCAATGGGCGTGCGGATGGCGGCGAGGATGGTGTGGCGTGGGTGTGTGGGCTGGGCAATTTTGTGGGCACGTTCTCCGCAGATTATCTGACGATTCCGGCTAACCAGAAGAAAGCCACGATTCGCTACGGTGAGTTCTGCCGGATGGAAGATGGAAAAATCGCGGAAACATACGTCCTGCTGGACATTCCCGATTTGATGCGCCATGCGGGGTACCCGGTCATGCCGCCAGACCGTGGTGAGGAGGGCCTGTGGCCTGCACCCATGAATAACGACGGGGTGCTGCTGGATGCACAGGACGCGAACGAATCCGAGAAAAGTATGCAGCTTATCCGGGCTATGATCTACGATGGTCTTAACGGCTTTGACGAGTCCGAGTTGCAGTCGATGGGGATGGCGGATTTCTTCCGGGAGGACATGCAGTGGTATGGCCCGTCTGGTATCGGGGGGAATCGGAGTCTCGCTGCGTTCCAGAAAAATCACCAGCAGCACTGGCTACATGCTTTCCCGGATCGGCGGGTACAGGATCTGGATTCGTTGTTTACTGAGGGGCGTTATATGTGTGCATCCGGGTGGGCTGGCGTGATTGCGACACACACGGGCGAGTATCTCGACGTTCCAGCTACGGGCAAAGAAGTCCGGTTCAACGGTATTGACATATGGGTACGTGACGACGAGAAGATCACCGAAAACTGGGTGTTCGTGGATATGATTGACCTGCACCGCCAGTTCGGGATTGACCTGTTTGAGCGGATGCGCCAGCAGATCAAGTGATGCCTGTGTGGGGGTGGGAATACCACTTTCCCACCCATAGCCGGGGTTAGAAGAACTGCACGTAGATGGCTTCCCCGGCAAGCCACAGCAGCCAGCCGACCACAATCAAAATGCCGAACTGCCCGTGTAGTTTTGCGGTGCGTCCCTGCGCCGGGTGCAATTTTTCCGGGTCTTCTTCCGTGCGGAAGATGTTCACAAGGCGGCGGGCCTCTGGCAGGGTGATAAAAGCAATCAGCGTGGTCAGCGGCATCACGTCAATTGTGACCATGAGTGCCAGCAGTGCGTAGGCCCCCACAATGAGAAACACATACTCTTTGATGGCGTTTTCACGGCCAAGCAGCACGGCCAGTGTGCGTTTGTTCACAGCGCGATCGGCTTCCATGTCGCGGAGGTTGTTTGCGTGTAATATGGCTGC
>JBCCQC010000557.1:0-3799 GCA_039024535.1 Chloroflexota bacterium | reverse complement strand
GACCACCTGACGCACAATGTCAGTATCCAGTGTTTGCTGGTGGCGCAGCGTGCCATTTGCGTTGTTGATCGTTAGCCCCTGCGTGAAAATACCCGGTTCTTTGATACCGAGACGCTCGATCAGGTCTTTGCAGGCCCCGTAAGTTTTGCCGGTTGCCAGTATCACCCGCGTGCCCTGTGCAATGGCAGCTTTAACCGCCTGCTCGTTGCGCTCAGAGAGTTTGTGCTGGCTGTTGAGCAGCGTGTTATCCACATCAATCACGATGAGTTGGATGTCAGGTTTGTCTATCAACGTCAGTTGTTCGGTCATGGTGTCTCTGTTTTCTCTATGTAGTTGAGAGGGGAAATAATTTTATGGAGGCAGGTTTTGGAATTGACCCCACCCCTCAATCTCCTCCCCGCCACGGGGAGGGGGCTTAAACGCGCTGCCGAATCAGGTTCGGCTCCCTTCCGCTGCTGGCGGGGGAAGAGACGGAGATGAGGGTTATGTTGCCCCATTAAACCAGCCACACATTACTGTTATCGCCCAGGTTCAGGCGCAGTGAACGCGGTTTTTTAGAGGCGTGGCGTACCTGCACATCGCGCCCGATGAGGCTATCCTGTAAGCGCACGTCAATATTTTCAATGATGGTATTTTCCAGCACGATACTGCGCTCGATTTCACAGCCGCGGATTGTCACGTCGTGGTACAGGCTGGTGTAGGAGCCGACAAAGCTGTCTTCTACAGTCACGTTGCGCCCGATGATGGCCGGGCCGCGCACGGTGCTGTTGATGATCTTCGCGCCGTCCATTACGATCACACGCGAATCCACCACAGAATCCTCGCTCACTTCACTGCTGGCACTGATACGCTCTGCTGGTGGGGTGTTTGCCAGAGATTCGTCCATCACAAAGCTGTTGGCTTCCAGCATATCGCCCCACTTGCCGGTATCAATCCACCAGCCCTTATGCACATGCGGCGACACGGTGTAGTTGTTTTCCGTCAGCCACTGGATTGCATCGGTAATTTCAAGTTCGCCCCGGTCGGATGGCTCAATGGCATTAACCGCTTTAAAAATGTTGTTGTCAAACATGTAAATACCGACGAGAGCAAGATTGCTCGGCTCGGTGCCGGGTTCTGGCTTTTCAACCAGGTATTCTACAGTTCCATCCGGGCGCAGTGCCGCCACACCAAACGACGACGGGTTTTCGACTTCCTTCAGCACAATCTGGCTGTTCCAGTCGTTGCTCTCAAAGTCGGCAATCAGGGTGCTGATGCCGCCCTGCAACACATTATCACCGAGGAACATTACAAAAGACTCATCGCCCAGAAAGTCCCCGGAGATTTTCACCGCGTGGGCCAGTCCGTCCGGGCTTTCCTGCGGAATGTAGGTGATTTTCACATCACCGAACTGTGAGCCATCGCCCACAGCTTTGCGGATTTCGTCGCCGGTATCGCCAATCACGATACCAATATCGCGGATACCTGCATCGCGGATGGTTTCGATCACGCGGAACAGCACCGGCTTGTTTGCTACCGGAATCAACTGCTTGGCGCGGGTGTAAGTCAGTGGGCGCAGGCGCGTGCCCTTGCCGCCACTGAGAATGAGTCCCTTCATAAAGCGTTACGCTCCCTGTGTGAGTAACAGTAGCACAATCAATATCATCGTCGTTAAACCGGCGAGAATCGCCAGTGTCATTTGCCAGTTATCGCGTATCAAACACAGCCAGTCTGCCAGCCACAGCCGGTCAGTTATCTGTGGCGAGAGCGGCTGCTTCGGGAAAAGCTGCTGGAACTGCTGCTGCGCTTTGAGCGCGTGCTGCCGTGCCACCATCGGATCCCGATCAAGGTCTGTCATCTTTCGCCCCCCTGTTTTTCGGACGGCGGGTATTATAACAGACATCCGATTCTTCTACAGGTCGTCAAAGCGCCCGTCCCACTGCGCGTAAAAATCGGCCATGTAGCGCTCCATATAGGTGTGCAGCTTCTCGCCGATCTGCTTTGCGGTGTCTGTGTGCAGTGTGTCCTTCAGCTTGAACAGCTTCTCATAGAAGTGATTGACCGTGGTGCCCTCTGCTGCCTTAAACGCCTCAAAATCGGTGTGAGACTCCGGCGCGTGGTCAGGATCGTGAATCAGACGGTGTTTTGCGCCGCCATAGGCAAACGTCCGGGCAATGCCTACCGGCCCCAGCGCATCCAGCCTGTCGGCGTCCTGTACAATTTTGCCTTCCAGCGAGGTCATCGGGCGCGTTTCGAACCCGCCTTTGTAAGACAGCCGCTCAATAATCTGCACCACGGCATCGGTTGTGGCGTCTGGCGCGTTATTTTTATCCAGCCATGCACGGGCAGCACTGGCACCGGCATTCACATCGCCGCTGAACTTCCAGTCATCAATATCGTGGAGTAACGCGGCCAGTTCCACCGTCACCGGGTCGGCGTTCTCGCGTTCGCAGATGTAAAGCGCCGTTTTCGTCACCCGCTGGATGTGCCACCAGTCGTGGCCGGTGCCTTCCCCGCTGAGTGTATCGCGGACGTATTCCCGTGTGGATTGGAGCAGGGTTTCAGTCATAATTCAGGCGGTAGGGGCATGTCATGCCATGCCCCTACGATTCCCATTAGTAGCTGGCGGCACGGCGTTCACGCGGGGCGTTGGTGAGCGTGGCCCCGACGATACGCACGTTCACGCGCTCTAATGTCTGGCGGGCACGGGCGGCGTCTTCGCGGCGAGTGCCCCCGGCACGGATCACCAGCAGCACACCGTCTACCTTATTGCCCAGTACAGCCGCATCAGTAGCAGCCAGCACCGGCGGTGCATCGAACAGCACATAGTCCGCACGCGCTTTCATCAGCCCGATGATCTCGTTCATGCGGTCGCTTGCCAGCAGGTCTGCCGGGACGGGTGGCAGCCCCCCACCGGGCAGAATTTTGAGGTTCGCCACATCGGGGGCATCCACCAGCGGCGGCGAGGCAAGCTGCGCATCTTCCAGCATCATGGTTGTAAGGCCAGCATCGTTGCTAATCCCCCAGATTTCATGCTGTTTCGGGCGGCGCAGGTCAGCATCTACCAGAATGGTTTTGTTACCACTCTGCGCAAACGTCACGGCGAGGTTCGCCAGCAGGTCGCTTTTATCCTCGGCTTTTGCCGGGGCCGTGACCAGAAGCGTGTGAATCGGGTTTTCTACACTGGTGAACATCAAATTGGTGCGCAGGGTACGCATGGCCTCTGCCGCAGCAGAGCGCGGGTCGTTCAGGGTTACAAGGTTCGTCATTGTATGTCCTGTTTGTTTTGCCATTTCTGGATGGTTATTCCGGTAACCCCCATCCCATACCCTTCCCCCGCCACGGGGGAAGGGCTTTCTCCCGCGATAGGTTCGGGGTGCACCTCCCCTCCCCGTGGCGGGGAGGGGAAACAGGGGTGGGGTTAAACGCATTTAGTTGCTTTTCTAATCCGGGATGGACGCCAGTACGGTCATCTCAAGGTAGCGTTCCACGTCATCACGAGAGCGAACCACACTGCTTTCGATGAATTCCAGCAGCAGCACGGCCCCCAGCCCCACGATGAAACCCAGCACACCCCCGGCCAACCCGCTAATTTCAGGGCGCGGGCGATCCAGCGCGGCTCGCGCCTCGTCCTGGAGAATAGCGTCCACGCGGTCTTCGCGGCGGGCTTCGGCATTTTCCTGGTTGCGATACTCAATCAACAGGTTGCCCCATTGCTCCGCAATTGCCATAGCGACACCGGGATCGTAGGAATCGACCTGGATCTGCACAGTGAGGTTATTGCGGTTCGGGACGATGGTGGCGTTGCCGAGCAGTGACT
>JBCCQC010000556.1:0-3801 GCA_039024535.1 Chloroflexota bacterium | reverse complement strand
TGTGTGTATGTACACCGTCACGCCAGACAATCACTTTATTATTGACTTCCACCCGGAAAGTGAGCGTGTGGTCATTGCGTCGCCGTGTTCCGGGCATGGATTTAAACACTCGGCTGCTGTGGGAGAGACGCTGGCAGAACTGGCACTGAATGGCGTGGCAACACTGAATATAGATGCATTTAAACTCTCACGATTACTGACGAAGGAACGATAATCATGCGATTCGAAGGAAAAACGGCTGTCATCACGGGTGGCGCGAACGGCATTGGCGCGGGGTGCGTGCGCAGGCTGGCGAGTGAAGGCGCAAACGTGATGATTGCGGACATCAGCGACGAGAGCGCCCAGACGCTGGTTACAGAACTGGCTGATGGCCCCGGCACAGTGAAATATACGCACACGGATGTGACGAAGCGTGACGCCGTGGAAGCTCTGTTTGGTGCGACGGTGGCGGCGTTTGGCGCGGTGGATATTCTGGTGAACAACGCAGCCTATGTGCATAAGGATGGTGCGATTGAGCATTTTCTGAATTACACGGACGCGGCGTGGGAAATTACACTGGGCGTGAACCTGTACGGGCTGTTTTACTGTTCGCAGACGGCGGCACGGCTGATGGCAAAGCGCGGCGAGGGTGGTGTGATTATCAACATGAGCAGCGGCGGCGCATCCCGTGCGCACCGGCAGATGTTTGGCTATGATGTGACGAAGGGCGGTATTGAGGCGGCGACGCGCTCTATGGCGCTGGATCTGGCGGGGTTGAATATCCGTGTGAATGCGGTGGTGCCGGGTAGCACGAAGGTGAGTAGTGGCACAGTCGTAAGTGGCAATCCGATCCCGCCGGGGGAAACGATTCCGTTGCCGCGCCAGGGCACGCCAGAAGATGTGGCCGGGGCAGTGGCGTTTCTTGCGTCGGACGATGCAGTGTACATCACGGGCACGCGCATTTTTGTTGATGGTGGGATGGACGCACAGTTACGCACCCCGTCCGTTGACTTCAAGCCAGACTTTGATGCCCTGATTGAGCAACTGTAAACGGGTGGGCCGGGTAGATCGTCTATCCGGCCCTGTGGTTTTCTGCTTATGTCGCGGGGACGGCCTCACGGCGGGCGATTTCTTCTCGCACGACGGGGGCTACTTTTGTGCCCAGCAGCTCGATAGCGTGCATCATGCTTTTGTGTGGCATGGAACCCACGCTCAGTTGCAGCAGCAGGCGCTGATGCCCGAAAATCTCGTGCTGGAACAGGATTTTCTCGATGATGTCGTCCGGGCTGCCGACGAAGTTTGCGCCGCGCAGGGTGGCGGAGTGTTCGTACTGTTCACGGCGCATGGGCGGCCAGCCGCGCTCACGCCCGATTTTGTTCATGGCAGCCTGTACCGTTGGGAATGACTCGTCGATGGCCTGCTGGCGCGTGTCTGCGATGAACCCGTGTGAGTTAACGCTCAGGGGTAGGTCTGCCGGGTTGTAGCCACTTTCTGTGGCGGCGCGGCGGTAAAGGTCTGCGAACGGTGCGAACCGCTCCGGCATCCCCCCGATGATTGCCAGTGCCATTGGCAGGCCACGGCTGGCGGCCCGGATTACAGATTCTGGTGTGCCGCCCACGCCAACCCAGATCGGCAACTTCTCCTGCTGCGGGCGCGGGTACACCCCGGCTTTATCCAGCGCAGTACGGTGCTGCCCGTGCCATGTGACGTGTTCGTTTTCACGCAGGCGCAGCAGCAAATCCAGTTTTTCTGTGAACAGGCTGCTGTAGTCGTCAAGGTCGTAGCCGAACAGCGGGAACGACTCAATAAATGAGCCGCGTCCGGCGATGATTTCTGCGCGGCCACCGGAAACGAGGTCGAGGCTGGCAAACCTCTGGAAAACACGCACCGGGTCATCGGAACTGAGTACAGTGACAGAACTGGTGAGGCGAATGTTTTTTGTGCGGGTGGCCGCTGCTGCCAGAATGACTTCCGGGGCAGATGCTACAAACTCGTCGCGGTGGTGCTCACCGATGCCAAACACGTCAAGGCCGACCTGATCGGCCAGTTCGATTTCTTCCAGCAGATTCTGCATCCGCTGTGCCGGGGAGAGCTTCTCGCCGGTGCGGGGGTCGGGTGTTAGCTCCACGAACGAGTAAAGGCCAATCTCAAAGGGCTTGCGGGTTGGGGTTGTGTTCATAGGGTTTCCTCTCTTTCCTGTGTATTGTGTATCCTATTATATCAGATGCGGACGGGTGTCCGTTTATTACCCCTGTAAATAGTTGGTGTGGATGCGCTGGCGGGATATAGTCCGTTTGGATGAGGTGGATAAACCGGGTTGCCTCTATCATCGGGCTGTTTACACATAATCACAAAGGGAGACGAGCATTCATGAAGGGTATACAGGGAAAAAAGGTTCTGGTGACGGGTGGTAGCAGTGGTATCGGCCAGTCCATTGCCATAAAGTTTGGCGAGTACGGCGCAGATGTCGCCATTAACTACTACAGCAACCGCGAGGAAGCTGAAGCAACCGAAGATGCAATTGAATGGTGCCGCGAACAACTACGGCAGCAGGGTGGCACAGAAATACTGGTGCAGGCGGATGTGAGCAAAGAAGAAGACGTTGACCGCATGTTTGATACGGTGCTGGAGGAGTGGGGCACGATTGACTACCTGATTAACAACGCCGGTATTCAGATTGCCGCTGATAGCCACGAACTGGATGTGGCGAAGTTCACGCGCGTGATTAATACGAACACCATTGGCGCTTATATGTGTGCCCGTCGTGCGATTCAGCACTTTCTGGATGAAGATAAAGCGGGCGCGATTATCAATGTGTCCAGCGTTCACCAGATTATCCCCAAGCCGCGTTTTGTAGGCTACAGCGTGAGCAAAGGTGGTATGCAGAACCTCACGCGCACGCTGGCACTGGAATATGCGAGCCGCAAGATTCGCGTGAACGGCATCGGGCCGGGGGCAACGGTGACGCCAATTAATCGGGCATGGATTGACGACCCGGAGAAGCGCGAACAGGTAGAAAGCCACATCCCGATGGGCCGCGCCGGGGAAGCCGAGGAAATGGCAGAAGCAGCCGCGTTCCTGTGCAGTGATCTTGCGGCATACATCACGGGGCAAACCCTGTACATTGACGGTGGCCTTACGCTATACCCGGACTTCCGCACTGCATGGTCATCCGAGTAAATTGCGATTGCGGTCGGGTTTGACGCGGGTGGGGCTGTGCTATAAACTGCATGGCCTTTGCTCATTATCTGAATGTTGTCTGCAATAATGCGCCTGCGTCGAGTCTTCTTTCTGATTGTTGTGGTTCTGGTTATTGCTGCGGGTTGGTGGGGTTTCCGGTTGTATAGCTGGACGCGCAGCAACAGCCTGCCCTATATTTATGACTGGTTCCGTAACCCGGAAGTACGCCCCCAACTGAGCACACACCTTACAGAGCCGTGCCCCGGTGCGCCGTTTTTGCTGCCGAGCAGTGGGCTGGTGGGCTTGCTATATGCTGACCCGGCGGCACCATACAATGCTGTGCGGCGGCATACAGGGCTGGACATCTTCGGGGATGGTGCGCCGGGTGCTGTGCCGATTGTGGCTGCGTATGACGGTTGGCTATCGCGGCTCCCGTCGTGGCGGTCTACGGTGATTATTCGCCATGAAGACCCGCTGCGCGAGGGTCGCATTATCTGGACGTACTACACGCATATGGCAAGCCGTGATGGGACGATAGACTTTATCCACCCGGATTTTCCGCGTGGGACGAGTGAGGTACCCGTTACGCAGGGGCAGGTGATCGGGTGGCAGGGGGAGTATGGTGGTAATCTGTCGATTGGT
>JBCCQC010000555.1:0-3803 GCA_039024535.1 Chloroflexota bacterium | reverse complement strand
GAACGGCTCATCCATCAGCAAAATTTGCAGGTCGCGGGTGAGTGCCCGTGCCAGTGACACCCGCTGTTTTTCCCCACCACTCAGGTGTGCCGGACGTTTATCCAGCAGCACATCAAGCCCGATGCCAGTAATCCTGCTGATGCGCCGCACACGCTCTGGCACTTCGTGGGCACGGTTGCGCAAACTGAGGAAAAAGCCCACACTCCGGCCACTCTCCCAGTGCGGGATGAGTGCGCCCTCCTGAAATACCATGCCAATGCCCCGGTCACGCTGTTCAATCATGCTCAGCGGGTGCCCGTCATATAGAATGCGCCCCTCATCCGGCGGGAGCAACCCGGCGACAATGCGCAGCAGCGTAGATTTCCCGCATCCGCTGGGGCCGAGTATCGCCAGCACCTCGCCATCCTGGATTTTGAAGTTGATGTCGTGCAGCACAGGTGTGTGTTCGCCGGTGCCATTGGCATTCGCGGCAAACGCCTTGCTGATGTGTTCAACAGTTATGGTGGTCATGCTATCAGTTTTCTCACAATGCTTTTCAATCTGGCGCTATATGCGATCAAATGTCACATGGTAGCCATGTTGCACCTGTACGCCTTCAGAAGCAATCGGGTACATCTGTCAGGGCAGCGGCGCATCAGGGCTTCGTCGTCCATGATTCGAATCTCTCTGTTTTCAGGATTATAGTACCGTTTTCGTGCTCACGTCCCACACAAAAGTCATCCAGATGGGGGATTTCATACGAATTATAGTATGAGAGGATGACTGTGGACTTTTACTCTGGCAAAAAGGATGGTAGATTCTACGGCTCTGTCACATTTGTGACGACACCGTAAAGACTGAACTCATAATTCCAGCTACTATTTACTATATGCTCCCTTCCCGACAGGCATACCTCTGGTTTGCCATCATCATTTCGCTGTGTGCCGCTGCCCTGCGGATTGTTGGGCTTGCGCACTACCCGCCGGGGCCACACTTTGACGAGGCCGCGAACCTCATTATCACGCGGACGGTGGCCTTTGGCGGCGCACATTACTTCCCGATGGTAGAAAACTACCAGGGCCGCGAGGTGCTGTACTACTACCTCAGCGCACCGTTCCTCATGCTGGTGCAGGACAGCCGGTTTGCGCTGCAACTGGTGGGCGTATACAGCAATCTGGTACTGGTCGCCGCTACCATCACTCTCGGACGGTTGATGTTCCCCGGCAGGCGCGGCGTGATGATCGGGCTGGCAGCGGGGATTGTTGCGGCGGTGTCGCTCCCCCAGATTTTACTGGCGCGGCAGGCATTCCGGGCGATCACCCTGCCGATGATGCAGGCACTGGCGCTGATTTTGCTCTGGCGCGGGCTACGGGCACGGCGGCGCGGGTGGATATGGCTACTGATCGGGGGCATTATCGCCGGGGCAAGTGTGTACACCTACAACTCATCGCGGCTGTTTCCGTTCTGGCTGGTGATAGGAGGCGCGGCGCTGCTGGCGTTCAGTGCCGGGGAGCGTGTACACCGCCTGCGACAGGGTGTGGTATTTTTCCTGCCAGTAATTGCTATTGCGCTGCCCTTTGCAGTGTATGCCTTCCAGAAGCCGGACATATTTTTCGGGCGGCTGTACGAGGTAAGCGGCGGTGAAGACGCCATCACCCTGTGGGAAAGCACAGTGCTGCACGCCCGCATGTTTTTCATCCACGGGGAAACCCTGCTGCGCTACAACCCCACTGGTAGACCGTATTTCACATGGCCGGAGGGTATGCTGCTGCTGGCCGGTGCCGTGAGTGCTGTTGTGGTGCTGTTTCGCGGGCGCAGCTATGACGCGGTTTCGCGGGCGGCGTGTGTGCTGGTGCTGCTCTCCCCGCTGATGGTCGTGCCGGGTGTGCTCGCAACCTCCGGTTTCCCTCCGAATCACATGCGCTCTATTGCGATGGTGCCGCTGGTGTTTATCATGGTGGGTATGGGATTCGAAAGGGTCGTCACGTGGCTGCCGGGTGTGCGCTGGCCTTTTGTGCTGCTGGCAATCGGGCTGGCAGGCGGTGTGGCACACACCGGGCGCGACTATACCGCATGGGTCACTCGCGCTGACCTGTACTATGACACAGATGCCGATCTTGCCGCTGCTGCACAGTGGGCAGAGCAGACGTTGCCGGAGGATGTGCCGGTATACGTGGCTGCGGGGCACCGCTTCCACCCCACGGTGACGGTTTTCGATACGCCGCCGGTACGCTGGACGGGCGTGGACACGCTTTTCGTTCCGCCAGAAGGAGAGCGTGTGGTTATTTTTCCGCGCAGCGCCCCACCCCCCGATGACTGGCGTGTGTGGCTGGACGCAGGAGCGCAGCCCGTGGCAGATTTGCCTGTTGCCCCGGATGGCCGCACAGCATTTGAGGCATGGCGGCTGGCCGCCGATACACACCTGCCAGACGATTTGAGCCTGCCAGCACATGCCGTGGAGAATGAAACGCTGTCACTCTCTGCCACATACACCGGGCAGGCGTTACCCGCCGGTCGTGTAACGGTGCTCACAGGCTGGCAGGTCACAGCGCCCCCTGTTGCCGATGATCTGACGCCGATTATCCACATGGAGGACGCAAACGGGAACAGGGTTGCCCGCGCCGATGTCTACAGTGTTGGCAGCCAATCATGGGAGGCCGGGGAAACGATGCTACAGCGTGTGGGCGGCCTGCGCGTGCCGGTCGGCACCCCACCGGGAACCTACCCGCTGAAGATAACGTGGGTAGAGCGCGAAAACGACCGCTACCTCCCCTACCGCACTGCGGATGATGCCTTCGCCGGGGTGTGGGCAGACGCAGGCTATATCGAGGTCATCCGCGCAAATGCTTTCCCCGAACCAGACGCGCTGCCTGCTGATGTGCGCATGAATACACCCGTGGCAAACGGTATAGCGCTCATCGGCTGGAATAATATACCCGCTGCCGTCCGTCCGGGGGAACAACTGCCACTCACATTGCACTGGCACGCGCCACCGGTTGATAGCACCCGGTCACCCTTTGAGGTGGCTATCCGGCTGGGAGAGGTGGAACTGGACGCCGATTTCACATTCTTCGATGAGCACCCGGTTACTGGCTGGATCGACGGCCAGTTAATGACCCAGCGAACGCAAGCTACCATCCCACTGGACATTGCTGCCGGGAACTATCCGCTGATGCTGGCCGCTGGCGATGTCGAAATTTTGATCGGTGACGTAGACGTAAGTGTACAGGGGGTAGCACGTCTGTTCAGCCCGCCGCCAGTTGCCCGGGTTTACACAACACCTGGCGAAAGCCCGATACAACTGCATGGCTATACACTTACAACACAAAACGACGAGGTACTGCTGGAGGTGGTGTGGCTGGCGCTGGAACGTCCAACGAAAGATTACACGGTGTTTGTACATCTGGTCGATGCTGCTGGAACCATCATTGAACAGCGAGATGTTATGCCCGTGGACGGCAGTTACCCTACGAGCCTGTGGACGACTGACGAATATATTATGGACGAACACCACTTTGCCCTGCCAGATGTCCCGGTAAGCGTGCGAGTGGGGCTATACGCGGCAGATAGCGGCGAACGACTGCCATTAGATAACATTACAGAGTACATTGAGATACCTCTTCCCGTAGACGAATGACCCGGCAACGGCTGGTATGAGAATTTACGCAATACATAGCCCTGAAACTGGACACACTATAGAAATGATATTCGCAATACGGTATACTCTAAATATGACTTAATGTTAGCAAAGTACACTGCAAACACATCGCTATCGAAATCATAAATTGTTCAGAAATTTTGACATATATTTACTTATTTTCGAT
>JBCCQC010000554.1:0-3809 GCA_039024535.1 Chloroflexota bacterium | reverse complement strand
ATCCTGTTGTGCAATCAACGTGTCGGTTTCATCCAGCAAGCCTACCGTCAGCACGTAATCTGCCGGAACTGCCGATACCTGCTCCCACAGCAAGCTGACCTGTACCTCACTATCCGACGTTTCCACCGTATGACTCCGCAGGCCAATTGCGCCCCCGAATGTCGCGTTCGTGTCCGTCGCCATCTGCGGCGGCGTATAGCCCGCATCGTGGTAAACCGGCCCCGCCAGGAAGACACCACCAATCGGATTGCCGTTTGCGTCTGCCCACGGCAGGTAACGCCCCTGTCCCCGGTCGGCAGGGTCGATAGTACGCCAGCCCAGTGCCAGTTCAATCTGGAACGGGCCGCTGTTGGGTGTCGGTTCGTCCAGTTGCAGGCGCAGCCGTGTGCGGTAAGTGCCATCGGCGCTCAGGCGGCGTGTGGCAACCATACCCGGATAGGTATTCACACTGCCCACAGCCGCTTTCGTCACCGGGTGCTGCGCTGTAACGAATACAATCGGGTTATCATCGCTGCCACCGGAAAAATACAGGTCAAGCGCAATCTCGCCGCCGGGTTCCACAGTTTCCGTCAGCAAATCATAGCCATACACGGTAATCGTCTCGGCAGTCGCGTCTATGCGGGTAGCCGCCGCCGGGAGTGAATTATCAGGGCGCACATCCAGTAGATCATAGGCCGGGGCCACAGCCGTAAACGGCATCATGATAGTGGCAGCGGCCAGTGGCAGCGCCGGGAGTGCGTAGAATCGTCGTCCCAGCAGGGTGCGCCAGCCAATCACCAGCAGCGGCCCGAACGTCACCAGTCCCATAAACAGCGCCCGCCCCTGGAACAGGTTAATCGAGCGCGAAATGTAAATCACTACCGCCCAGGACATGGCCTGCACGGCCAGCAAAAACAGCACATACCAGCGCCGCCCACCATCCCGCACCAGATTGACGACCACACCCACTGCTGCCAGTGCTGTGACCGCATACGTGTAGGGGATGAGCCACGGCGGGCCGGGGATGTTCAGATGGCCCAGCATCATCCAGAAGGATACCCAGATGCCGTGAATGCGATCCAACGACGGCAGACGATTACGATTAGAGGCCCACAGGCTGAGCGTGGCATTCAGGCCCAGCGGGTCGCCATAGACGACGATATTGCGTACAAACCACCACAGCCCGAATACCAGAAAGGTAACCAGCAGCGTCAGCAGCGCAAACCGCACCTGCCGCCACGTAAACCGCCCGATGATGCCGCCCAGAATCAACGCGCCCACCCCGTAGCCATACGCAATGATGCCTGTGAGCTTTGCCAGTACTGCCGCAACCGCTGCCATGCCCAGTGCCACCGCCTGCCCCCGGCTGATGTGTTTATCGCGCCACGCCTGCACCAGAATCGCCGTCGCCAGCGCATTCATCACAATACTGAGGTTGTCGTTGTTGATGCTCGCGCTGATATGCACAAACATCGGGATCGACGCCGTAACCAGCATGGCCCCCAGCGCCACGTCTTCATCCCACACAATACGCGCCACATGATACACACACAGCAGCGTGACTGTGCCCATCAGCAAACTGAACAACCGCACCGCCCACACCGCATAGACGGTGTCGCCAGTGTGTTCCAGCGGGTGTAGCTGCACATTTTCGTTCGCGCCACTGTAAATACCAATAGACGCGAACGGATTCAGTTCTGTGTAATTGGCGAGGTCGTCGCGCTCAAACAGCACCGCCAGCGGCACAGACGCCAGATAGTACAGCGGATGCTGATGCGCCTCGTAGTTGCGATCCTGCTGCATAGTGAACCGATCCGGCGCAATCACGTTCAACTGTTGCAGCGTGATGATGCGGTTGATGTAGACGAAGTGCGCCAGTTCATCCGGGCCTTCGAACAGCGGCGTCTTCGCGCTGTAAGTGATGCCCAGCCCGATAAAATAAACGCAGATGAGCGCGGCCAGGCGGTTGGGGGTGAGTTTCGGCATGGTATCCCATCGTGGTTGCTGTCGTCACATCAGGCAGTGCAGGGCGCACCGCCCGAAAACGGGAGCAGATTATGCCTGTGGAACCGGGGCTATTCCAGTGTGTGTTCGCCGCCGGGATCCAGCACGATGGCGCTGCTGTCTGTTTCTGCGTGGACTTTTTCACCCCATGCAGCGGCGTCCTGCGCAATGGGGGGGAACGTGTTGTAGTGCATTGGCATAGCGTGCGCAGCCTTCAGCAGTTGCAGCGCTTTAATGGAATCGTCCACGCCCATCGTGAAAAAGTCGCCAATCGGCACAATCGCCAGATCAAGCCCATGCTCACCAATCAGGCTCATATCGCTGAACAGCGCCGTGTCACTGGCGAAGTAAATCGTTTTGTCGCTTTCCTTCGCCGTGATGATAAACCCGCATGGCACGCCCCCGTAGCTACCATCCGGGAAGGATGAACTGTGATAGGCGCGGGTAAACTTGACCGTCATAAAGTCAAAGTCGCCCTGCCCGCCGGGGTTCATGCCCACCACATCTTTCACGCCCTGCGCGGTCATGTAGTTGCTGATTTCGAAGTTCGTGATGACCTTCGCGCTGCTGGCTTTTGCAATGTCCACCGTGTCGCCCAGGTGGTCGCCGTGCGCGTGCGACAGCAAAATTACTTCCGGGTTCATATCAGCGGACTGTGCAGCGGCCAGCGGGTTCCCCGTCAGGAACGGGTCAATCAAAACTGCGTGCCCGTCCACGTCCAGCAAAAATGCGGAATGCCCCAGCCATTGAATTTTTACAGCCATGTTTCTCTCCAGTGGTGCCAATAAATGTCACGATATGTTATGCCTTCAGCATAACAAATTTGTTGCATCCTGCACAAATCAGGCTGGCATATCTGGCGGCGGAGGTGGAGCCGTGGTCTGCGTGTTATTGCTGCGCCGGAACAACCGCCGGAACCGCTGCCACACACTGCCGCCAGTTTCTACCACCCGCCCACTATAGAACGCAGCAGCCAGCCTGCCGGTACCCTGCGTGGTGAGGAAGTTCACGCCGAACCCGATAACCGCCCCGGCAAATGGCACAACCTTGGCAATAGCCTTGCTCCCCACCTCCCCGACGACATTGGCTGTGGCGCGGGCTGCTGCACTCGTTGCCGCGCTGGTGGCAGCGTGCGTGGTTGCTTCTGTTACCTTGCTGCTGCCAAACATTACCATAGAAGCCATCATCGTTTCTTCCTGCGGCACGTAGTTGTCATGGTCATAGGCACGGGCAATAAAATTCACCATCGCACCCTGAATGCGATAGGACAGCACCATGTCAATTGGCATCATAATCGGCAGGGTAGGCAGCCCACCAACGCCCGTAATCGCGCCAATCACCCCACAGCGCACCGATTGCCGCCGGATAATATACTGCACCAGTTCGTCCGGGGACTTCTGTGGATTGTCACTTTTCATTCGGTCATAGGCCGCCTGCATTTTTTCCACATCCGGCATAATGGCGTTGTTTAAAAAGCTGCTCCCATGTCGATAGGCCCAGTACGCCCCCACTCCGAGGGCAATCAACGGCAGCACACAGGCCACCACCGTATAAATCAAGAAAAAGTTCAGCCAGAAGTTCCCACCCATTTCAGGCATAATGATCTCCCATTCAGCCACATACACCCTCAAAAACAGTATTGTAACGCACAGCACCGTCGGCTCACATCAGTCAGATGACCATGACTGAGAACCTGACACATTGGTAAAAAGGATACAAAACTGCCCAAAGATTAGGCTAAGGTTGAAGTCGACTAAAACCCAACCGAGAAAGCACAAATCTATGAGCAGCGAGCACCAACTATACCAGATGTGGACTACCCACTT
>JBCCQC010000553.1:0-3814 GCA_039024535.1 Chloroflexota bacterium | reverse complement strand
CGGCGTAGACGCGCAGCGCCGCACAGCCTACCGTATCCACAAATTCAATTTGCTCTGCGGGTACCCAACCGCCGCTACGGTTATACGGCACCCGAAACCACGAACGATCAATCACACTGCCGGAAATGCTCTCCACCTCATACGGGTTTACAGTGCCCAGCGGCAGGCTTTCGGCATCGGGCGCGAGGTATACAGGCAGCAGGCGATTTTCTATCGGGATAATTTCGCCGGGGCAGCCATCCAGCAACGGGGCAAGCACGTCCAGCGAACCTGCCGAGACAATATCGCTAACTATACCGTCCGGGGTGATGCGCCCCCCCTGTCCTTCCGGTACGGATGTTGTTTCTTCGTCACCGTGGCTGATCGTCAGATCACCGACTGTGGCAAGGAACGTGACCTGCTCATCACGCTGGATAACGAGGAACTCGCCTGCGCTACCAGTAATCGTGCCAGTATCGGTCTGTACCTCGTATATGGAGTCATCGCCTGCTGTGCGTAGAACTCTGTGCCGGGTTTCTCCGTTGAGCAGCGTAAGCCGCACGGTGAAGTTGTCCTCGTCGTTTTCCAGCGTGTTGATGATAAGTGTCGTGTCCGGTTCAATGTCAATGCGTGAGCCATCACCGAACAGCACCAGCCGTGCGCGACCACTGTGCCGCGTCTGAATAGTATCGCCACTGCCCACAATAGTTTCTTGCGACACGAAAAGCAGTTCACTCGTGTTGGTGCGCTGGTAGGTGACGTTCGGAGCAAGGACGCGCAGCGTAGCCGCAAATTCCTCAGTCTGGGCCTGTGCTACCGTAAACACGCACCCACACACCAGCGCAACAATCAGGAAATGACGCATGAGAAATCTCCACAGGATGAAGTAAACAGGAACGCGCTCAGGAGTCGTTACGTCCAGCAGTGAGGCGACCGAGGAAACGCAGAAGGGCTGCTACGATACTCAGGATGCCCAGCCCGATAATGATATGCCAGCGGTAGCTCCGCTTGAACGGGGCCATACGCTGCCCCCACTGCTGGCGCACCCCCTGCCGGTAATATTTTTCCACACGGGCGGGGCCAAACACATCCATGAAAAAGTAAGACGATGCTGCAAACGGGATGTCCGGCTGTGCTTCCATATCAGGTGCAGGTAGCACGTCTGCCAGTTCCACTTCGGCCACAGTAAAGCCCTCCTGCTGTTCCTCATGCACACGAGATAGCACCTCACCCTGCGCATCGACGATTTTCGTCTGCGCGTAGTAGTCGGTTACAATCTCGGCTTCACTCGCGTGACGCAGGTGCCGCCACAGGTCAGGGCGCATGATGGTGTAGAAGAACATGGCCGTGCGTGCAATCGGGAAATGCGACCGGAACTCGCCACCGCCAGTGGTATTGACCGCCGGGACACCCATCCACCCCACCTGCTCGTCAAAATCTGCGCCGAATGGTTCATCCGGGCCATAGTAGCCTTTGTTTATCAGCGGCCCCAGTGAGCGCGAATCCACTTTGCTGCCATCGGGCATGACGACCGTAAAGCGTGTGTAGCGCGGCGGCGAACTGGTCACAACCATCATATCTACTTTGCCTGCATAGCGCTGCCACAGTTCCTGGTGGGCATAGTCCCAGCACACCATCATACCGATGCGTCCGAGGTCGGTATCAGCAACCGTGATGTCCTGCCCATCTTTGAAATAGGCACGCTCAAATAGCCACGGATAATTTTTGTCATAGCGCCACAGGCGGCCATCGGGTGCGACGAGTATCTGGCTGTTAAAAATGTTGCTGCCATCGACGAGAAATAGCGACCCGGCGATGTGTGCGCCATGTTGTTTCGCCTGTGCTTTCATCCACGTGACTGTGGGGCCGTCTTCTGGCTCCGGGAGGGTGTAGTTATTGTCGTGGTATTCGTAACCGATGTTGAATACTTCCGGTAGCACGATCAGTTGTGCGCCAGTGCTGGCTGCTTCTGCTACCAGTGATTCGGCGCGTTCCAGCCGCCCTGCGACTGGCGCTGGCCGTGCATTCATGCGGATTGCTGCGATTTTTAGTTGACCTGCCATGTGCCCGTTACTCCCCGTTTTCCAGCATCATACGCTATAGCATAACACGCACCGGTTGCCAGCGTGACGCTTCCAGCCCAACTTCTTATCCAAATCTGCGTCCGGTTTCTAACCGTTGCGCAAATACACGGCTCACCTGCTCCAGCGTACTTTCTCCGGGCGTTACAATAATCGGGTCAAGGTAGGCATTGGGGTACCCTTCACGAATGAGGGTTTCTGCCTCGAAGCGGCGCACATTGCTTACTATGAGCGTGATACCCAGGCTTTTTTCCCACGGCATCATATCCAGGAAGTCGGTTTCAGTTGTGAGGATAGGCCGGAACTGATCCCAGTATTCGCCTGCCGTCTGGAACCACCAGTCCATCGAGAGTGTATCGTCCACGATTACCATGTGAAAATCCACCTGCCCGTGGATTGGGCCGGGGCCTTTGAGCACTTCCGGTGCAGCACCCGGTGAGCGTAATCCGGGAACATAGCTGCTGCCATCCTGCATTACTGGAATGTCGGGTATAACAGCCTGTATCGGTGCATTCTGGATGAGCCGTGTGAGCGCCCGCTGCCCCTTGTTTACGTAATCATCCTCTTTCCACAGGCACACGCCAAAAAACCACGGTGGCGCGACCTGCGCACACCAGTCGAACATGGCAACGGTGGCTTCTGCCTGGCTTGCGTTGGTATAAGGCGGGAAACGTGTATCCTGCTGGTAGGCCGGCTCCCCCGGTGCCGGGAAGTTCCAGATGCCACCTTCTGTACCCAGAACCGGGATAGCCTGTGTGCCGAAGATCGTTGCACAGCGTTCGTTGAACATCCGGCCCATCGCAATCAGGCCGTTCGGGTCGCCAAATGGGGTGCGGTCAGTACCGCCGTAAACCGTTCTGCCAGGGTCATTGGCCTGTGTGTAGGGGTCGTAGGGGTATTCGAAGTGCCAGCCACCTTCACGGGCACGCTGTTCTGAAGGGGCACGCAAACTGAGCGGCCCGCCACCGGGTTGCTGCTGATAGAAGTGGTTCAGGATGTAAGGATGGGTGGCACAGTAACAGCCGCCGCGCAGCACATTCAAAAATCGCTCGAAGTGCCGGTCTGCGAGGTAGTTCAGCATAGCGTCCATCCAGCGCACAGCAGAATTCCGCGACTCTGATGCCGACTCTGCCAGCGGGATGAACCCCGGATAGCCGCCCAGATCGTTGATAATGAACTCTGCCCATGCCAGCCAGTTATCCATCAATGGCTCCAACTGCGCCGGGTTATTCCAGTCCGGCAGGTTCCCCGGCCACTCCACCTCAAGATTCGGTTCGTTGTAGAACTCGAACCACTTGACGCCCAGTGCTGCAAACGCCTGGTAATTGCTGCGGTGCGCGTCCAGCATCGGGCGGTTGCCGAACTGCCCGAGGTAGATACGCACCACCGGCGTCACGTTCATTTCAAAAAACTGCGGTATCAGGTTGTAAAAGTCATTCCCCACCGTTACCAGCTTGACCCAGCCCATGCCGGTTGTACGGTAAATGTCGAGATCAATCGGTTCGAACACGTTGGCGTTGTGCATCCCGCGTGGGTTACGTGACCATTCATAGTCCGATAGCAGCATAAAATCTAGTTGCCTCCAATGATGGCACCCGGTGTTGCTGATGTGACAATGCCGGGGTCGTCTGCAAATGCGGGTGTGGGTGAGGGTGTTAATGTAATAAACCCGACCGGTTCTGTGGGCACCTGCGTCACAAACCCGCTAAAGTTGGTGTTCTCAGGGTCGGGCGTGGATACAATCGCCCCCGGTG
>JBCCQC010000552.1:0-3815 GCA_039024535.1 Chloroflexota bacterium | reverse complement strand
GGCCTGGGAGATGACGTACCTCTGCTGGTCTGGTTGCAGGAGCGCATCTGGCCGTATGAGAGCAACA
Source organism: Chloroflexota bacterium (assembly GCA_039024535.1). Taxonomy (GTDB): domain Bacteria; phylum Chloroflexota; class Anaerolineae; order Aggregatilineales; family Phototrophicaceae; genus DAOTTY01. The sequence goes on along the minus strand of JBCCQC010000552.1, from coordinate 3,748 downwards.
TGACCGAGGCCGATAGCGAAGCCAGTACGCTGCTGCTGGGCATAGAGCAAATCCGCAATGGTGTGACGTGCATAGGTGAAAGCGGCGGCCAGCATGTACCGGGGATGGTGCGAGCAATGGAGCAGCTTGGCCTGCGCGGGGTACTCAGTCGCTCTACGATGGACACAGGTGAGGGCCTACCGGAACCGTGGCAATCAACTACTGACCGCGAACTGGCGTTACAAACAGCCCTTTACGAGCAGCACAACGGCGCGGCAGAGGGGCGCGTGCGCATCTGGTACAGCCTGCGCACAATTTTCAATAACTCCGACGAACTCATCACACGGACAGCGCAACTCGCGAAACAGCACCAGACTGGCATCATGATGCATGTGGCAGAAATCCGTGAGGAAAACGAGTTTGCAATAGCAACACGCGGCACAAGCACCGTCACGCACCTGTATAATCTTGGCGTGCTGGCCCCGAATTTGCTGGCGGCCCACTGTGTGTGGATGACCGAAGACGAAATCGCCATGTTCCGTGACCATGACGTGAAAGTGACACATAACCCGGCGGCAGCAATGAAAGTGCTGGGTTTTGCGAAAATCCCGGAGATGCTGGACGAGGGAATTACGGTGTCTATCGGCACGGATGGCGCACCGTGTAACAATCGTATGTCGCTGGTAGATGAAATGTGGCTCACATCGCTAATTCATAAGGGGCGCACACTGGATCCCACGGTGATGGATGCCCAATCTGTACTGGCGATGGGCACCATTCTGGGGGCAAAGTCGCTGTTGTGGGACGATGAAATCGGATCATTGGAGGTGGGTAAAAAAGCTGATCTTATTGTGGTGAACCCGGATACGGCCAATATGCTGCCGCTGCACGACCCGGTAGCGAACCTGATTTCCGCGATGAAAACCGACAATATCGAAAGCACGATGGTAGACGGGCGCTGGCTGATGCGCGACCGGGAGATACTGGTGGTGGATGAAGCCGAGGTCATCGAGCGGGCAAAGCGCCACGCCGCTGAAATTGCAGAGCGTGGTGGCATTAATCTGCCGGATCGGTTCCCGGTGCTGTAATCCAGAAAACGATGTGAAAGGGCACGGTGTGCCGTGCCCGCATGGAAACTCGAGGTCAGATTTTAGTTCGTGCTGGTGCCTGTCATACCCTCCAGCAGGCCTTCCAGCAGCCATACATCCACGCCGGGAACCAGTTCACCTTCTTCGGCCAGTATGGTGCCATCCTGAAGGCTGAGTGGGCCGCGCCACAGCATGAAGGTATCCTCCGGGGTTTCCGGGTCGGTGGCGAAGGCGGCCAGTTCTGCAATGAATTCATCCAGCAGTGCGGAGTTCTCCTCGGAGAGCGCATCGCCACGTGCAAAGCCAATCATGGATGTATCCGGGTCGTTGATGTCGTTCCAATCCGGGCCAATCCAGTCCCATGCCTGTTCCCACGTGCCATCAGCAACCGATTCCAGCACGTCAACGTAGGTCGGCCCCCAGTTGTAGTAGGGCACGCCGAGGCAAATTTCTGGCGCAGCAGAGCAGCCATCATAGAAGTCATAGGCCAGTGCAAAGGCGGTTTCTCCGCTGGCAGCACGCTGGCTGGCGACAGATAGCGCTTCTGTCGTGTCAATTGCAGAGATTACTACGTCTGCGCCGTTATCAAAGAACGTATTCGCTTCTTCGGTCGGGTCAAGCGTCACACCGGGGATGTTGAACCAGAAGCCAATCCACGTTACGACAAATTCAAGGTCTGCCGGGTCGTTGCCACGATAGGTTTCCCAGCAGTATTCCGCGCCCAGGTAGGTTGATGTAGCGAGGTGCAGCGTTTCTGCGGTGATTAGCGGCCCCAGGTAGCCAAGTTCTCCCGTTTCTGTGGTCAGCGCGGCAGCACAGCCGTCAATCATCTGGCCCCACGGCATCTGCCCGATGACGTTACCGAGGTTGGGTGGGGCAGTGCCATTGAGCACGGCATCGCCGGAAATGTGAATGAAGGTGGTATCCGGGAAGGCTTCGGCAACTTCTGTCGTTTCCACTTCAAAGTCATCGGAGGTGGTGATGATTAACTCTGCGCCGCTGTCCACCATTTCTGCCACCACATCACGCAGCGACGTTTCCGGCGCGTCTGCCGGGTTCAGGCTTTCGAACAGCAGCATCTCTGCGCCGGTCTGTTCTTCAACGTACAATCCGGCCTCGTAATGGGCCTGGCTCCAGCCACGGTCTGTGCTTGGGCCTACCAGAACCATCCCGAAGACCATCCCCTCGGTGTCCTGCGCCAGCGCCGGGGCTGCGGCAGTGATTGCCACAACAGCCACCAGCAGGGCGGTCATTATGTTTCGCATAATTGTCTCCTTACACAAAATGTTATCCAGCAACGGAGTATAGCGAGTGGGTCGCGTATACCCTTTAGCAATATCCCGTAATTTATTTCAGCTTTTGTCGTAAGAAAGCAACAATGGAGCGTGTTTCAAATGCCGGTATGCTATGTACTGTGAGAAAAATGGGAAAACGCACATGATAGACGATCCAATTATTATTAATGACTGGCATGTTGTGGGGCCAGCAACCAATCTGCAAAAGACAGGCGTGATGTCTGCGCGGGTGATGGGCGTGGATGTTGTGGTGTGGCAGACGGATGATGGTACCGTGCTGGCATGGAAAGACCTGTGTGTTCACCGGGGGGTGCAGCTTTCCCTCGGGGAGATTGTAGAGGGTAATAAGCTCATGTGCCCCTACCACGGCTGGACATACGACGAAACCGGACACTGTGTGTCTATCCCGGCGCACCCGGATCAGACGCCGCCGAGAAAAGCACGAACCACCGTTTACCACGCAAAAATTGAGCGTGACCTGGTGTGGGTTTGTATGGGCGAGCCACAATACGCCACGCCACCGTTCCCGGAATGGGACGACGAAACCTACCGGCGCATCCTGTGTGGCCCATATGAGTTCAAAGCAGCGGGGCCACGCATTGTCGAAAACTTCCTCGATGTGGCGCACTTCCCGTTTGTGCATGAAAACACGCTCGGCACGCGGGAACGCCCGGAGATCAAGCCGTTCCGTGTAATCACAGATGACAGCGGGATCACCGCGTCGAATATTCGCATTTTCCAGCCCAATCCAGATGGCACCGGCGTGGGCAAGGAGGTGGAATATACCTATAAGGTATTTCGTCCGTTGACTGCTTACTTCCGCAAAGAGGCTACCACTGCCGGTTTTGCTATCATGCTGATGGTGACACCACTGGATGAACTGCGCAGCCATGCGTGGATGTGGATGCTGATGAACCACAGCTATGATGTGCCGGAAGAAGACCTGCGCGGTTTCCAGGATCATGTGGCGGGGGAAGACGTGCCTATCGTCGAAAGCCAGCGCCCGGAACTGCTGCCGCTGGATTTACAGGCAGAACTGCACCTGCGCAGTGATGTAACCGCAATCGCCTATCGCAAATGGCTCAACAATATTGGATTGACATTCGGGACGAGCTGACGCTGAAACACCACAATTTCCATCCGGGCCAACGAGGGCGAAATTCTCGACTATGATGCACGCATGGCCGATTGATACTTTTGACATACTCCCCACGGCTAAAGCCGGGGGATTCTAGCGTCGGACGAGGCAGCGGGTACGCTCTTGCGAGTGTCATCCCGTCTAACGGCCTCTAAGCTATGGGTCGATGCCCCAACCCGTTTGATATTCAGGGCAGCATTATGGTCGCGGTCAAGCTGGATACCGCAATGCCCACAGGTGAAAGTGCG
>JBCCQC010000551.1:0-3834 GCA_039024535.1 Chloroflexota bacterium | reverse complement strand
GGTCAAACGGCAGATAGAATGCCGGGATGATGGCGTAAGTGGCGTGCGGATCCGGGAAGGCCGCCGCAAGTGCCTCCGGGTTAAGTGGTGCTGATGGGCGCACGAGCCACACATCTTCCGGGGTTACATCATCCGGATCGACCAGACGATAGTTGGTGATGCCGGGCTGCCTGCCGTCCGGAAGTAGCTCCGGTGGAATTTCTGCCGGGCCGTCCCCGGATAGCCACGCTTCGATGTGTTGCTCCAGTCCATTCGATAGATGCATGGCCTCATCAATTATGGCCTCCTGTGAATCGTAATTCGGGTAGGCGGGTGGCGGGATAATTACCCGGACGATTTGTAGCCGTAGTTGCAGGGCAAGCCCGATGACAATTACGAGAACTAACATACTGCTGAATGACCGGCGCAACCAGCGCGGCAGTCTACTCCACAATCCCCTGCGGTTTATTGTGTGATTCTCCATGTGTTTTCCTCACTTTATGTACATATCAGTATCGAGCGTACAGGGTAACCCCACCTCTGCTGATCTTGATAAAGTCGAAATCAGCATTGCGAGGTACCTCGAACACCTGCCATCCAGCAACCGTATTGCCCCCCATGGCCTCCTCAAAGTCGAGGTCATCTCTGGAAAACACCAGCAGATTGGGTGGTTCCTGCCACTCACGCCCACGTGAATCCACAAGCCATGCCCTGAAGTCACTGCCCATGCATTCGCCTTCATCCTTGCGGCAGTAAAGCTCAAACCAGATGAGCGTATACACACTACCTGCGGCAGCCGGATCCAATTCGTCAAGTAGATCGGGATGATTGGTGCCGTCCGCTATGACCTGCGCCGCCCGGATTGACATATCGGAGTAGCGTACCCACTCGCCGCGTGCAATGGGCTGATCTTGAGTGCCGTGACCATTGTTGCGCTCAATCACCGCCTGTTGCTCAACGCTGATGCCCCATCCAATCAGCACGAGTGGAACCGCGCAACCACACAGGCACATCCCCAGCCCACCGAGTGACATCAGACCGCCACGCAGCAACGTTTTAAATATTCCTCCGAACAGATTACAACCGCGCTCGTTATTCATTTCACTATCCGTTTTCTCGTGTTCATCATATCTCTGTTGTTACCGGAACGACCGTAGTGTGATGGCAAGGTTATGGTCGGTGATGGCAATGGCTGTAATGCGATTCTGGTCTCGGCTGTCTGCGACAGCGGCGTTGATGCTGTCTGCAATATCCCGATTGAGATGTGCGAGTTCTGTCGCGCCGGTCTGAAACCCCAGTATTGACAGGAGTGTCATTGTTGCACGGACATCCCCATTGGGAGTTGTGGTGAGTTGTACCGCAAGCTGGGCGTTCATGGTCGCCTCTGGTGTTTCCCCCAGTTCGCCCTCTATGAAGATGGTGCCGGGGCGCAGATCAACGTCGATGGATTGCACACTACTATTGCCTGCATCTAGCAGGTCGTTCGCCAGCGCCTGCACATCAGCCTCGCTCATGCGTAAGGTGATGTCGCTATATTGATCGGTGGTCTGCACATCGAATGTCGCGTTACATGCGGTCAGTGCCAGCCCTGCGATGAGTGCCAGTAATAGCTGTAAACCTATTCTGTGAATCATGTAGATGTGAACCTCCTGTACTGGTTTTTCTCATCGTATCTGGAGACAGAGTGGACTGAACAGTGAAGTGACGCACAGGGGAATATGCCTCTATGCACAACACGGTGTGCATCAGGTCACATCTCGCCAGCGCTGAATAGTGGTATGCTTGGTGGTATGAAACCATTGATTGAGCCACTACCAACGTCTGTAGAGATAGATGTACTACCGTCGCTCCGGCTGATTACTGCTATCGCATGGGGTGTCCTGAGCCTGAGCCTGTTAGCCTTCCTTGATGACACAGCTTCCGTCAATGTTTACAGTGTTCTGCTATGGTTGTTCTTCAGCGCGATGTGGCTTTACTGGTATGCAGGGGGCCGGTCAACGCTCAAAGAGAATCACTACCTTCTTGCAGGATTGGTGCTCACCAGTGTTATGCCGATTCTGTTAGAGGGGCTGGCAATTTACATTTACATGCGGCGTGATCTGGGTGAGGTTGCAGTGGAACTCAATGGAAGCGCACTTTATGTGTGGCTCATTGCGCCATTGGTTGCGATTAGTATGCGCTATCGCTATATCGTTCTTATCACGTTCACTACGGGAACATCGTTGGGGGCATATATTGTCGGGTTGTGGGCACAGGCTGCATATGCGCTACCTATTGATGCTCGTGTTGAGATCGCTGTGACGCGCTGGATTCTTTTCTCTATCAGTGGGTTGGTCATCGTACAGATGTCCAATACTCAACGCCGGTTGCGGTTAGCGCTAATCGAGAAAAATACGCAACTGGTTCACTATGCAGCAACACAGGAACAGCTTGCTACAACACGAGAGCGCAACCGACTGGCACGCGATCTTCACGACACGCTTGCACATACACTGAGTGGCATCGAGATTCAGCTAAAAGCGCTTGAAGTGCTATTGAGAAGTGATTTAGATGCAGCCCGACAGACGCTTAAACAAACCCGGGCTCATACCCGCCATGGGCTACAGTCGGCGCGGCGTGCGCTTCATGATTTGCGGGCACGGCCCTTGGAGGAACTCGGGCTACGCCTTGCCCTGCAACGCCTCGCAAAGCAGGCAGCAGACCGCGCCGGGGTCACGTTAGAGTTGCAGATTAACACGCAGCTTCACGAACTGTCGCCATCTGCAGAGCAACAACTCTATCGTATTGCAGAGGAGTCTTTGAACAACGCGGTTCGGCACGCCAATGCAACGCACTTTGAAGTGGCACTCAAAAATCAGGGGCAACACTGTGTGCTCCGCATAAAAGACAACGGACGTGGTTTTGACCCTGAGATGCCAGTAGAGGAGGGGCACTTTGGCTTGCAGGGTATCCGTGAACGTGCGGCACTCATTCATGCCAGTATCAGTATAGAGAGCCAACCCCGGCACGGAACATGTATTCAGGTTGTAGTGGTAGGAGAAGATTAAGATGATCCGAGTTGTGCTGGTTGATGACCAGTCTATTGTGACCGAAGGGCTACGTGTGATCTTGAATGCGGCTCCATCGGTGGATGTGGTGGGCACTGCCCGTGACGGTATTACGGCGCTGGATGTCGTTACACAGCTACGCCCGGATGTAGTGCTCATGGATTTAAAGATGCCGGGAATGAATGGTATTCATGCCACCCGGCAGCTAAAAGTTACTTACCCGGAAATTGCTGTTATCGTTCTCACGACTTACGATGAAGATGAGTGGGTGGTCGATGCGATTCGCGCCGGGGCCAACGGCTACTTGCTCAAAGACACAGAAAGCGAGGCGCTGATCGCGGCAATTGAGGGGGTAGTCAGTGGACGAAACCCGGTGGCCCCCGGTGTTGCTGAAAAGCTCTTCAGTTACATTCAGTTCGGGGTGCCGTCGCAACCTGCGTTCCTTGATGACCTCACGCCGAGAGAATTGGATGTGTTGCGTTTACTGGCAAGTGGTCTGTCCAATAGTGCGATCGGTGAGCGGTTGCACCTCGCCGAGGGTACGATCAAAAACCATGTGACGAATATTTTCGGGAAACTTGATGTGATGGATCGGGCACAGGCGACAGCATTTGCATGGCAGAATGGTATTATGCACCATATCTGACAAATTTTATTACAAGATGCCCTGCGCTACTTAATCTGAAACGGGAGCATCAATTCTGTTTGACCTGAGTGAAGGCTACGATCTTCTGGTGGTGTATCAAAGCGTCCGTGGAGGTTATTGCCTGCAACATCTTCCAGTTTCGTGTTGACCCATAAATGGTAT
>JBCCQC010000550.1:0-3835 GCA_039024535.1 Chloroflexota bacterium | reverse complement strand
GGGTCGTCACCCCGGAGTGCCTATGTATTCGTTCGTAACGTAGCCATAGCCCTTCGGCGTGGCTGAGGCTGGTCAACACGGGCTTTCAGCCGTCTGGCTTCAAGCCACCGACTTGGAGTCGGTGGTCGTTGACTGTACGCCTCCATCCGTGCGTGTCCGATCTTCTTAATATACAGACACGTCCATATTGATGTTCCTTACCGTTAACTGGCCGGTTTGTCGTCGTTTTCAACCGGCGGCATCTGCCCGGTGGTAACGGCGGCATCCTGTTCGTCTTCGTCTTCCCAGCTAATGATCCACACACAAGCCCCGGCTACCAGCACGGTTGCCACAATCAGCGCCAGCCACTGTGTCGCCAGCAGGCCCACGTCCCGCGCCTCAACAGCCAGCAAAATCACCATGCCCGATGAGAGCACAATCCACGCGGCCAGGCGCGGACGATTGATGCCGAACTTTACGATGGGGTTGTTCTGGAAGCGTTCCATAAGTTGTCTCTGTTTACCTCTATGCATTCTGGCGATAACGCGCCACATCATAGCGGCGCACTGCGGGGATTGCCAGTGCGCTACCAGGTTTTTGTGCTTTCGCTCACGACGGACAGCGCCATCCAGTAGTTATCGACGTATTCGCCGTCCCGATACACCGCACCAATGCCGCGCCCTTCTACCCGGAAGCCCAGTTTGGAATACAGCGCGACGATTTCTGTATTGCGGGCCAGCACATCCAGTTCAATACGGCGAATGTTTCCGTTGCGGCGTGCCCAGCGGATTGCCTCCTGCACCAGCCGCGTGCCAATCCCCTTACCGCGCCATTCTTTTTGCACGGTAATGCCCATCGTAACCACGTGCTGCCGCGAGGGGTGTGTTTTACAGCGGCACGTTAGCACGGCTACGATGCTGCTCTGTGAAATCACTTCCGCCACCAGCATCAGGTCATTGGGGCGGCCCGTTAGCCGCCGTATTTGCTGGCGATGCTGCTGTTCGGAGTAGTCGATGTGTTCGTGATCGCTGATGAGACTATCACCCGGTTCCTGTGACGTTCGCCGGACGACTTCGCGTATACCGCGTGCATCGGCAGCGGTGGCTTCTCGGATGACCACACTTTCACCCAGTCGGGCGGTACCCAATCTGATTAACATGCTGGCCTTTTATCAATGCTTACCCCGGTCAAGGTTTATGATTGTATCGCGTTACTCTGCATCCGCGCAGGGCAGAACTGTTACATTTCGTTAGGCCGGGGGGCACGTCTGCTGTGTGGACACATACAACAACAGATGCGCGTCCGCCGTTTCTAACACAGTGCCGCAGGAAACAAACGCTAGAGATAGTAGTTCCTGCATATCCACCAGATGGTAAGCGGGCCACGATTTTTTGTATGCCACATAGAGATGTTCGCTCCCCACCGTTTTCAGCAGCAGTTCGTTCAGGCTGTCTTCACGCGGGATAGCCCGGAAGGTTGCCAGCACATCGGCTTCTCCACCGGGGAAAAAGTGCTCTGCAAGGCCCTCGTGCGTCCATACATTAATGCCACCCGGCAGCAGCGCCAGTACCCGGTCGTTTTCATCCAGTGCCGGTACCCCCGCGCGAATATCGGCCCACGGGTAATGCCAGCGCGGTGTGTTCGTAACGTTGTGGGCGTAGGTCAGGTCGCGGGAGGTGTAAAAGCCGCTGCCTATCCACAGCGCGACGAACCCGATAGCCAGCCAGCGGTAGCGCGTGATGCCCACGGCGGCCAGCAGCGCGAACCCCGGCAGCATCACCAGCATGTAGCGGCGGCAGCAGGCAAACGGCACCAGCGCGTTCAGCGTCAGGTACGCGGTGATGCCCACCAGCACATGCACCCACAACAAGCGCCCACGCCCCAGCGCCAGCAGCAGCGGCACCCCCACCAGCCAGAAGTAGCGGCTGTCGTTGCCCACCATTTGCAGCAGCGTCGTCAGGATTTGCGTCACAGGCATGGCGGTATTGGCACGATCCTGCACATTTTCCACGGCTCCGGCACTCAGCACCACCAGTGCCCATGGCACCACCAGCAGCACCGCCGCAAAATACAGCCCCACCATGAACCACTTACGCCGCACGAACACCACATGATACACAAACGTGCCCCCCATCATCAGCACAGCGGTGTAGTGTGTGTGCAGCGCCAGTCCGATAACGCCGGTAAACGCCGCATAGTGCCACCACCGCGCATCATCGCGCAGGCAGCGCCAGTACAGCCACAGGTGCAGCATCACCACCAGCATCGCCAGCGAGTACGTTCGCATCTCGTGGAAAAACACGCTCGTCATCGCCATCGTGCCGAAGATTGCCGCAGCAGCCAGCCCCACCTCCCGTGACTGCACCTCCGCACCCACACGGTACACTACCGCAGTCGTCAGCACGCCCAGCAGCACAGAAAAATATCGCAGAACCGGCGTATCCGTCCCGGCAACTGTACCCCACACTGAAAGCAGCACATAGTAGGCCGGGGGGTTCAGCGCGTCGCTTTCGGCAATCACGCGGCCCGGTGTGCCGGGGATGTTTGCGCCGTCGTTGATGGTGGTTTTACCGATGTATACCAGCGAACGCCACTCGTCGTACCAGATAGAATCGAACGTGAGGCCGCGCGTCCCGGCATAGGCCGCCAGCAACAGAACAGCAATCATAGCGGGGATAAAAAACGTGAGGCGGGCGGGGTGTGCGTTGGGCATGGTTGGCTTTCAGGTAAAGTCGGCATCGCGCCACATTGTAGACTACCACGCGGCAATCGGCACTGATGAAATGAATATTGCACTATGGCTCATGGGCACTGGCCTGTGAGCCGCTTTTTGTTATGCTGAAGCCGTATGATGGTTCATGCGGGGTTGAGGTCAAACAAATGCAACGTATTTTGCTTTTCTGGTGTGTCGCTTCTCTGATTTCGATATGGCAGACTCCACACACTGTTGCACAGGATACTTTCCATACAATCGCCAAATTACAGTTTGATTTTGTTGATGATGTTTCATGGAGTCCTGACGGATCACGTCTTGCCGTAACTACATTTCCTGACATCCACATTCTTGATACAGCCTCATACGACACAATCCTCACTATTGAATATGCAAACGTTAGCGAGGCAGTCTGGAATTCAGACGGCACTCAACTCGCATCCGTTGCAGGTGGAAATCAAGGCAATCTATATATCCGCGACTCGCACACTGGAGAGCTATTGCGCCATTTGACGATTTTCTATCCAGAGGTCGAATATGGTGTTCTTCCAATGTTCAGACTGGAATGGAGTCCAGATGATAGGTTCATTGTCAGCGATAGTTATGCACTCAATATCGTTGTATGGGATCTTGAAACCGAAGAAACAAAAGTGATTGGTGGACACGAATGGGGACGTGTGGGGTCTGTTGATTGGAGTCCTGAGTCTGATCGAATTGTTAGCGCCGGAGTGGATGGCAACCTGCGAGTGTGGGATTTTGAATCCGGCCAGAATGTTATGAACATTCCGGCGATAGAGGGCGCAGACTGGCACCCGTTTGAAAATCTAATTCTCGGTTCCACATCAGATAATCGGACTGTAGTGTGGGATGTCGATTCTGGCGATGAATTGGCATACTTTAATCATGAAAACCGCATTTACATATCGGCATGGAATCATGAGGGCAGCCTGATTGCTACGGGTAGCACCTATGGGATTATCAATGTGTGGGATGTGCAATCCGGGGAAAACATTGCCACAATTGAAGGAAATACCGAATTTCTTACAGATCTAGAGTGGCACCCCGAAAAAGCTATGCTAGCAACAGTCAGTTACAATGGAGAGGTAGCGATCCGGGAAATTGTAACAGAACGAGGCGCTGATT
>JBCCQC010000549.1:0-3842 GCA_039024535.1 Chloroflexota bacterium | reverse complement strand
GAAACGCTGTGTAATCATCTGTCAGATGCTTCTGTACAATCTCCGGAAACAAAAAATCCCGCAGGGCAGTGTCTACGCGCCCCCAACGGGGATTGAAACGCGAATACACCAAACCGGATTCCAGCGATAACCGCCCTCCGGAAACAAAAAATCCCCACTCTGCCGGAAAATCACCGCTTCCACACCCTCCCGTCGCCGTTTTCCGCCCCATCCCCGCCGCCTGCCGCCGGGGAACGCCCCCCCGCTGCCAGATGCACACAAAAACCATCCAATCACTCACCACTTTCTATCTACCCCCAATTTCCCGCCTCACCGCCGCCCGCCCACAGCCAACCCCCTCCCCTGCCCGGTTCATACCCGCCCCCACAGCGCGTCACACAACCCCACACAATCGCCCCCTCCATCCACGTGCATATGCTCACCCTCCCCGCCCCCACCTGTGCTACACTACCCATAAACAACCCGGTCGCACGCTTCAACATCAAATCATCGGCGGCAGAACCCGGAAAACACCGCCGCCGCCGCCACCACCCCCCGAAGCCTTTCGGGTTTTCCTGGCATCCCGGCCCCGCACCGTCTATCATGGAGCCATTGCTCATCAGCCACAGGCCCCCACCATGCTCCATGACCTGACCGCCATCGTCGTTCACCTGCGTGCCAGCCGCCCCCACCGGCTCACCCGCCACATGGGTCGCGCCGTCCAGCACGTCCTGCTGCGCCAGGTCGTAGAGCCGCACGACCCCACCCTCTCGCAGGCCCTCCACGACAGCAGCGGCCTCAAGCCCTACACCGTCACCGGCCTCATGCGCCCGGACGCCGTGCAGCCGCTCTATGGGGATGTCCGCGCAGGCGACCGCGCCTGGATTCGCATGGTGGGCCTGCGCCGCGACGTGACCGTCGCCCTGCGCGAGTGGGCCTTCTTCGCGCCAGATCTCATCGAGATTGACGGGGTGCCCTGGCACGTCGAAGCCGTTTACCACACGCAGCGCAGCCACTTTGCAGCCGGGGGCACATCCTACCGGCGCATGGTCGCACAGGCCCAGCAGCCCACCCCCGCCCCTAAGATCAGCATGGCCTTCCCTAGTCCCACAGCCTTTCACAGCGGCGGCGTCAACTTACCCTTCCCGCTGCCGTCGCTGGTGTTCGGCAGCATGGCACGCCAGTGGGCAGCCTTCAACGGCCCCACCCTCCCCACGGAGCTTGACCCTTTCATCGAGCACTATGTCATGCTGCACCGCTACAACCTTGAGACGGCCATCTTCAGCTTCAAGCAGGGCAGCAAGCAGATCGGGTTCACCGGCACCACAGTCTACGAGATTGCCTCTCGCAACCGGCGGTTAGAGCGCGTGCAGCCAGAGCTATCAGCCACATTGCAGCAAGATCACCGGCGGCTGGCACAGATGGTGCCTCTGCTGGTGGATGTCTCGTTTTACAGCGGCATCGGGGTCAAAACGACATCGGGTATGGGGTTTGTGTCGCGTCCGGGGCGCATCGAACATGCGTTTTCAGGGTAAACCCTGAACGGGTTTCAGGTGGCCGGTTCTACGCTGAAGGTAACAGACCACAGCGTAAAGGAACCACCCCATGCACACCGAACCGCTTCATGACGTGTACAACCTGCTGACCAACCGGCAGCGCGAGGTGCTGGAACTGACCAGCGCCGGGCTCACTAACCAGGAGATTGCTGCGATTCTGTGTGTGCAGCCGAGTGTGGTTGCCGAGCACCTGACCAATATTTTCGGCCATCTGGCCCCGGTGGTGTCCCGCTACCCCAACCGTTACACAGTCATCCGCTGCTACACGCTGTTCTTCTACAAGAATCCGGGGCTGTGTGGCTATGCGGATGTCACCCTGACGTTGTAGATCACACGGAGATACGCCCTATGGCAACCATTTTCATGGCAACACTCGGCCAGCGTCCGGCAGCCATCACACTGGCGCTGGACGCGCTGCTGGCGGATTACGAGTATGAACAGATCGTGATTCTGCACACCGACCCGGAAAACTCCGGCATTGCAGAGTCGTGGGCGACGCTGCGCCCGGTGCTGGGCCGTGACTACGATATTCCCTCACGGGGCTATGAGGTGCTGAACCGTGAGGGCCAGCCCATCTTCGACATCAACCACCCGCGCCACGCGGAAGGCTACTACCACGGGGTGATTGATGCGCTCGGGACGTACAAACGTGAGGCGTACACTATTCATCTGCTGGTGGCGGGTGGGCGCAAGTCCATGAGCATTTACGCCACGCTTGCTGCGTCATTGTTTTTCGGCCCTACAGATCGGCTGTGGACGGTACATTCGTCGGAGCGGCTGGTGAACGCCACACAGTACGAGAACCGCTTCCACGCGAAAGATGCCTTGGAACGGCGGGAGGTCGACCTGATCCGGATGCCCATCCTGCCCAATCGACTGCTCCCCGGCGTGGACATGGATGATTTGCTGGCGGATCCGCTGGCCTACTTTGAACGACGGAATAATCAGCGCGAGGACTTCCTGAGCCGCCTGAAACCCGCTGAACGAGAGCTGGTCGATGTGCTGCTGATGCATCCAGACGCCACCTACCCCGAACTGGCCGCCATGCTGCACAAGTCCGAACGCACAATAGAAACGCAGTTTCGCGGCATTTACAACAAAATGGTCGGCTACGGCGAAAACATCCAGCACGTGCGGCACAAAAAGCCCATTCTGCTGCGCCTGCTTTCCGGCGGGATGTAAACCCGAAAGCCGTCGGGTTCTGTGGCACCGCCACCTGATTTACTTTATAGTCATGTTAGAGACTTATAATCAAAGGAAGTGACCTGTGAGCCACATTTTCATCAGCTATGCACGGAGCGATGCTGAGTTCGTCCATCCGTTTGCCGATCATCTGGGGCGGATTTACCGTATCTGGATTGATTAAACCAGCATCGAACCTGCCGACGACTTCAGCCGCGAAATCGTGGATGCGATCAACGCAAGCAGTGCGCTGGTGGTGGTGATTTCTCCGGATTCGGTCGCCTCGAAGTGGGTGCAGCGCGAGATCAAGATGGCGCAGGATCAGGGGAAGAAGATTATTCCCTATGTGTACCGGGAGGCCGATCTGCCGGATTCGCTGGCGCGGGTGCAGTATATCAAGCACGACCCGGACAATACGTGGGAGTCCTTCGCGCACCTGCTGGGGTTTCTACAGAAGGATGTGGCGGTCAGTGCACACATCACCCCCGGCAAATTGATTTCGCAGGCCATGCTGGAACTGAAAACGACCACTTTTGCCGCTGCCGCTGAAAAAACAACGGGAGCATTATCCCTGCCGGTTGAGGGCAATACGGTGGTTGCGGTGCCGGTCGCCCGCACGCTCACCTGCACGGTCTACTATGGCGGCTTCGGAAACGATACCTTTCGCCCACAGGATACACTACAACTGGCTGTACAGCTCACCGGCCCTTTCCCGGACGATGCCTTCCCGCAGGGAGTTGCCGAGCATTTCGGGCCACGGCATCCGCTGCGGCTGATGCTGGTGCGTGGGCCGCTTTCTGCACCGTACAACCTGAATAAGGCGGCTAAATCACGTTTTTATGGGCTGAGTGCCGAGTATCCCGGCGAGTGGGCCGATGCGCTGGAGGCGGTACGGCAGGCTATCGGGCTGATGCCACAAAAAAAGCGCCAGATTTTTATCAAGGGGCCAGCGGTGTTCCTGTATCGGTTGGGTGAGGACATAAAGGGTTTTGACCCGACGGAGTTGTTCCACTATGACCGTGAAAGCGGCGTTTACCGTCCGGTGATGTAGCACATGGATTTCGGGGCGGCAGAACACATGCCGCTTCTGTCTATTCCAATGCCTCAGTCGGCGTACCTGCGGTT
>JBCCQC010000548.1:0-3847 GCA_039024535.1 Chloroflexota bacterium | reverse complement strand
GTCCATTCTGATCACAATGGCACACGAGAGATGGCGGTGGGAAGTACCTGTGCAATGTTTCTGTACACTTTGTGACAATTTTCACCTGTAGATTCCGATGAAACTTGCTAAAATAATAATCGTAACTTTGCTTACTGAAAGGAACCCCTGTTGAGATTAAAAACCCTGTTACTTCTGGTTACTATTCTGTTGTTTGTGGTGCCCACTGCCGGGGCGCAGATGGCTGAAGATGTGGTGATTACCGGAGTGTGGGCACGCCCCACAGCCGGCGAGATGGCGATGGAAGATGCCGAGATGATGGATATGGAGATGACAGGCAGTGAAACGTCTGCTATTTACATGATGATCTCCAACCCCGGTGAAGGTTCCCTCACGCTGGTGGCCGGTGAAACCCCTGTTGCCGGTGTCGTAGAAATCCACGAGACGAGCATGGGTGAAAACGACGTGATGCAGATGCGCCCGGTTGATGGCGGCATCGAAATTCCCGCAGGGGAAAGCGTGGAACTGCGTCCAGGCGGTTTTCACGTCATGCTGCTGGATATGCAGATGCCACTGGTGCCGCAGGATGCGTTCATAATCACGCTGACGTTTGAGGTGGAGGGTGCAGATCCGCTTAATGTGCCGCTGGCTGTCCCTGTTCTGGAAGAACCACCCATTATGGGGGAGATTGTCATCACGCAGGCATGGGCGCGGCCTACTGCTGCCGGTGAAATGGCAATGGATGATATGGGCGATATGGACATGATGGCGACAGAAGAGGCCATGATGGATGGCATGGAGATGGACATGGACATGTCTGGAACCAGTGCTGCCTACATGTTCATTGAGAATACCGGCATGGAGGACGTGACACTCATCAGTGGGGCCACAGATATGGCCGCAATCGTGGAAATCCACGAGACGAGCATGAACGATAACAATGTGATGCAGATGCGTCCGCTGGCGGATGGGCTGGTTATCCCGGCAGGGGAACGGGTGGAGCTGCGTCCGGGTGGCTTCCATGTGATGTTTCTGGACTTGCAGGAGCCGTTCCTTGCGGGTGAGGCCCTGTTCCTCGAACTGACGTTTGACAACGGCGAAACCCTGACAGTAGCAGCACCGATAGAAGACCGGTTGATGATGGGCATGGGTGAGTAAGGCTTAACGCCTTCACATGGCCTGCTATACTATGTACCGGGGTGCAGTGTTGTGCCCCGGCTTATTGGTAGTGGTAGTGAGATGGAATTGAGATGACTGAAACGACTCAGAAGCCATCACCGCGCATTCACCCGCTCCGGCTGATTATTGCCGGGATGCTTCTGCTGGCGATGATGGGTACTGCGCTGTGGCTGGTGGTGCAGTTAAGTGGGGCGCAGGGGCCGTCCGGTGGTGTGGCAATTAGCATTCCGCGTGACGCACGGTCAATAGCTCTGGATGGCAGCAATGGTGAACCGCTGACGATCAATAATCTGCGTGAGGGGCGGCAGTACACGCTGCTGACTTTTGGCTATACCCACTGCCCGGATGTGTGCCCGCTCACGCTGACCGAATTTTTGAGGGTAAGGCGTGACCTGACCGATACAGAAGCCGAACGCATGAATTTTGTGTTTGTGAGTGTGGACGGCCAGCGCGATACGCCAGAGTTGCTGAACCGCTATGTCACGCGCTTTGATGAGGCGTTCCTGGGGGCTTCTACACAGGATGACAGCGTGATGCGCCAGTTTGATGACGCCTTCAAGGTGTTCTACGACATCCGCGAGGTAGAAAATACGGCGGCGCCCTATCTGGTCGATCACACCGCAACCATTTTCCTCGTCGGGCCGTCCGGGGATGTGGTCACATCCTATCCATTTGGTACCCCTGCTGCGGAAATTGCCAGCGATATTAGAGATCGACTTTAGCTGAAAGGTGAAAACACCCGTGGAAAATACATCCCGTCGTCCCGTTCGTATAGATCGTTTTACCGGTGGGACGCTTGTTTTTGTGTCCGTTGTCTTTGCAATCAGTCTGGCTTTTTTCCTGCGTGAGCGGGCTGCAAACATGCCGGATCGTTTTGCGTTCAGTATACCGCAAGCGGTACAGGCCATTGAGTTTACAGACGAAGATGGTGCGCCCATCAGCCTTGCCGACCTGAACGGAAAACACGCGCTGGTGGCTTTTGGCTACACCCATTGCCCGGACGTTTGCCCGCTCACCCTATCCGATTTTTATCGCGTGAAGCGCCAGCTTGGCAGTGAAGGGCGCGACGTGAATTTTGTGCTCATCAGCGTGGATGGCGCACGCGACACGCCCGAAGCGATGAAAAATTTCGTCACGCGCTTTGACCGGGACTTTATTGGCATGACCACACCCGACGATACCCGTTTGAGTGCGGTGGCAGATGCCTTCGACGTATACTATTCGAAGGTTTACCTCGATAACAGCGCGACCGAATACGTGTGTGACCACACGGCAACGGTTTTCTTGCTGGGGCCAGATGGCAACGTGGTCAACAGCTATCCGTTTGGCGTCCACCCGGATGAGATGGCTGCGGATATTGCCCCGCGCCTCTAGCGCCGTGGGATGCGTGGTAGAACGCCTGTCAGTACCTCATAGCTGATTGTTTCCAGCCGTTCTGCCACATCCTGTGCGGTGATTTCCGCATCGCCCTGACGACCCAGCAAGACTACCTCATCACCCACACTCACCCCGTCAATGTGATCTACACTGATGACCGTCTTTTCCATGCTCACCCGGCCCCGGATGGGTGCCTGCTGGCCGTGTACCAGCACATGGCCCCAGTTCACCGGGGCACGGCGCAGGCCATCGGCATAGCCCACGGGGATGACGGCGACACGCTCATCGTTGCGTGTGATGTACTCGTTGCCGTAGCCCACATAGTGCCCTGGCGGCAGGGTCTTCACCTGCGCAATCACTGTCTTCCATGTGAGCAGCGGCTTTAATCCCTCGATAGCTGTGCCGACGGTCGTTTCCGGGTAGCCATACAGGGCGATGCCGGTACGCACCATGTTATGGTGATACTTCTTATCTAGCTGCATCCCGGCGGTGTTGGCGACATGCACATACTTGAACTTGATGCCCCCGGCCCGCAGCGGGATGAGCACACCGCGAAAGGCTTTGTACTGTTCTGCGGTATAGTCTGCGTCTTCGTCTGCGCTGGAAAAATGCGTGTAAATGCCTTCCAGTTCGAGGTTCTGCATGGTGAGCAGGTGCCGGAACAGATCTACTGCGCCGTCTGGCAAAATACCCAGCCGTCCCATACCGCTGTCTACCTTAACGTGGATTTTGAGGCGGCGGTTCATCTCTCGTGCAACTTTGTTGTAGGCCCGTGCGAGGTCAAGATCATAAACAGTGACGGTGAGGTCATGGCGCAGGGCTTCCCGCGCGGCGTACACAGGCGTGTAACTGAGCACAAGCACTGGCGCATTAATGCCAGCATCGCGCAGCTCCAGCGCCTCCCGGACGGAGGCCACTGCAAGGTAGTCTGCACCATTTTGCACCGCCACCTGGCTGACGGCAACGGCCCCGTGCCCATAGGCATCTGCTTTGACGGTTGCCATCATCGCTACGTCGTCGCCAAGGTGTTTTTTTATGGTGCGGACGTTGGCAGCCAGCGCTTCCATGTCAACTTCCACCCAGCTCGGCTGTAATGGTCGTCCCGCTTGCATAGTGATGGTGTCCAGTTCGCGCTGCCGGGTGAGCTTGCCGTGGTCGTTTTCGTCTGGCAGCAGCGCCCGCACAACAAGCTCCATTTGCGCCCCGGCCCCACCACACACAAGGATGGTGTCTCGTTCGCTCAGTTTACCGATAACCCGCGTGTTTTCGATGGCGTCTTTCATGCTGTAGGCCATGTATACCTGCAACCCGG
>JBCCQC010000547.1:0-3863 GCA_039024535.1 Chloroflexota bacterium | reverse complement strand
TATTCGAAGCGGTGTTGGGCAGGTGGCAATCACTGGCCGGTGAAATTGCCGGTGTGCCCGGTGACGCAGATAACTCGTAGCGGGTTTGCCATCCCCGCATAGTACATGGCTACAATCTGCTGGTAGGCGTGTCTCGCTGTTTGTAACGTGTATAGTAGATAGGATAAACATGCTGACGGAGGGGGAACGACATGCAAAACAGCAAAATTCAGGAGAAACCTATGACGACGAAGCTATCGCCACAGATTACGGCGTTCAAGTGGGGCCGCGTGGATGTGGACGGTTTCAGTGAGCCGTTCCGGGATGTGAAACTGTACCCCGTTGGTGCCCGTGCATGGGATTGGAGTGAAACCGGTACCCGCCATCAGCCGGGGATCCAGCCAGCGGATGTGACTGAACTGCTGGAGCACGGGGCCACGGTTGTGGTGCTATCGAAGGGCGTGCTGGAAAAGCTGTACACCATGCCAGAGACGATTGCCATGCTGGAGGAACGCGGCGTAACAGTTCACGTCCTGCAAACCGAACAGGCCGTCGAGAAATATAACGAACTGTGCGCTACAGAAGCCGTCGGCGCACTCATTCACTCTACCTGTTGAGCACACTGAACCGGAGGAAAACATCACATGGCAGACAAAACCTGCATCATCATCGGGGCCGGGCCGGGCATCAGTATGGCTGTGGCAAGACGTTTCGCAGCCGAGGGCTACAGTATCGCGCTGATCTCGCGTTCATCCGGGAAGCTGAAGGGCTACGTACAGGAGCTATTAGACGCTGGTTTTGATGCGATTGGCGTTGCTGCGGATGCCGCCGACCCGGAAAAGCTGACCGGTGCGATAAACAGCATCGGCCCTGCGTCTGTACTGGTGTACAACGCGGCGGCTATCACACAGGGGTTGCCGTCGCACCTGCCGCCAGACGACCTTGTGGCGCACTTCTGTGTGAATGTGGTGGGCGCACTGGCGGCGGCACAGGCCTGCCTGCCCGCTATGCGAGAGGCTGGTGGCGGCACGATCCTGTTCACGGGGGGTGGGCTGGCACTGTACCCGGTGGCACAGTTCAGTTCGCTATCCATCGGCAAGGCCGGGATTCGTTCACTGGCAAAGACGCTACACGATGAGTTGAAGTCCGACAACATCCATGTGGCGACCGTAACGGTGGGCGGGTTCGTTAAAGCAGGGACGTTCTTTGACCCCGACAAAATCGCGGAGGTTTACATGACGCTGCATCAGCAGCCTGCCGGGGCATGGGAGTGGGAAACTGTTTACGCGGAAAGCCAGTAGATGCCGCTGCTGGCCGGGGTAGCCCGCCGGGAGATCACGCCGCCGGTAGGATTGTACATGGTGGGGTATGGCAACCGTTTACTACCGAACTGCGGCGCACGCGAACCGCTGACGGCTACGGCACTGACGCTGCGCTACGATGCGGTAACGGTTTCTGTTGTGGCGTGCGATCTGCTGGCGGTGACAGATGCGACGGTTCAACTGGTGCAGGCGCAGCTAACGCACCCGGTGCTGTTGTGCTGTTCGCATACGCACAGCGGCCCGCCACCACACGCTGCTGCGGGGTCTCCATCTGCTTACGTGGTTCATTTGCGCTGGATGGTGTCACAGATTGTGGATGCTGTGCGGGAAAGTACGGCGAATGTGCGCCCGGTGACGGTGCGGCGTGGTATGAGTGAAACGCACATCGCTGTGAACCGGCGGCAGCGTAACGCGGACGGCTCAGTTTCAATCGGGGTGAACCCGGATGGCCCGGTTGACCGCAGCGTGACGGTTTTGCAGTTCCATGATGGGCGGGGGCAGTCGGTTGCTGCGCTGGTGAACCTTGCGTGTCATCCCACGGTGCTGGATCCGGGGAATGTGCAGGCTTCTGCGGACTGGGTGGGGGTCATGCGCGATGTGGTGGAGGCAGAAACGGGTGCCCCGGTGGTGTTTGTGCAGGGAGCATGTGCCGACCTGAACCCGCGTTTAAATCATACGCCGGGGAACCGCTGGGGTATCCGGTTCGACGTGGGGTGGCAGACGGCGCAGAGCGTTCTGGAGGCTATGGCCGACGCGCTGCCGCTTCCTGTTGACCGATTGGCGCATGGGCAGCAGGTAATTGACCTGCCACTGGAGGCGAAGGCGGACTTTCGGCGGCAGGTGCGTCGGCAGTTTCCGCTGGCGGCATTTGAGCCGGTTCTGGATCGGTTTTTCCCGTGGGAGGCGCGGCTGACGGCTGATGCAGCGGGTAGGCTGACTGTCGGAATGTGCGTGGATGTGCTCCGGCTGGGTGATGTGCGGTTCATCGGGATGGGCGCGGAGGTGTTCACGGAGATTGGCATGGCCCTCAAGCGTGAGGGCGATATGTTCGCTGGCGTGACGAATGGGTGTATCGGGTATCTGCCTGCGGCTACAGAACATGCTGCCGGGGGGTATGAGGTGGATGTGGCCCCGTACTTTTTCCGGCTGCCGGGGCGCTTGCGCGTGGATGCCGCAGAGATTGCGATAGACGCGACGCAGGCCATCCTGCGAGACTGACTGCTTCACCTTCTGTTGAGCGTGGCTATAGCACGTTCCAGCAGGGCGTCTTCTGTGCCGAAGAAGTTATTCACCGTCAGGGGAACAGTGATTGTGGGCTGGATGCCTGTACCTTCGATGTGGATTGTGTTATCTGCGCCCACGGCCCTGCCAATGGTAAACTGCGCAGTGATGCCCTCTGGCATGGCGAACTCTTTGATGCCGCCGCCCAATCCGCCGGTAGGATAGTAGCCGATGATCTCTGTGTTTTCGCGCAGTGTGAGCGCATAGGCGAAAAATTCGCACGCGCTGTAGCAGTCTGGCCCCGTGAGGACAGCCACATCACCCGAAAACACATCAGCAGCGGGGACGATAACGCTATCGTACAGCGGGTCAAACTGAAAATCGTTCGTATCCGGGAAGTAATAGGCCGAGGTGCCGGTGTAAGTTTCTTCCGGCAGCAGGTAGCCCAGCATCACCTCAGAAATATCCGGGGAGCCGCCGCCGTTCTGCAGCATGTCGATAATGACCCCCGGCACATCATTCGCAATAAACTGCCGCATAGCACGTTCCCACAGCAGCAGGCTGACGATATTGTCATCGCTGAACGAGTAGATAGTAATGTAGCCGTGCCCCGACGGTAGCACATCGAACTCGACGGGGAGTTCATAGCCGGTGGTGGGCTGTGCAAACGGCGATGTGAACAGGGTATCGAACTCCTCAACGGGGCGCAGGGTGCGCGTTCTGGCCCGCTGGCCGGGATTTTGAAAACGCACATCCACACGAGAAAGCGCCGGAAAGCGTGTAACCAGTTCGACCTGTGCCAGCCTGCGGTTGTGATCTGTGCTGTAGGGGCCAAACCACAGGGTTTGCTGTGCAATCAAGTCCGGGACGGGTGTGCCGTCAATGCGAATCAGTTCTGCGCCTGCTGCAATACCGGCCCTGTCCGCAGGGCTATCCGGGATGACGCTCGCTGCGTATATGCGGCCATTGTCCATTTCAACCGGGATAACGCCAATACTCGCGCCGTCCGCCTGCCGTAAATCGGAAAGATACAGGTTAATGGCGTTGCTGCCCAGGTGCCCGTCCGGGATGGACTGTAAAAAGCCGTCCAGTGCGCGGCCATACGCTTCTTGATCGTCGGCTGCTCTCGCCTGCTCAAATTGCGGGCGATACTCGGCAGCGAGTGCGTCCCAGTTCACGGATTTAAGGTCGGTAAAGGCATATTCCCGACGCATCATGTTCAGCATGGCATCAAAGGCGGTCACATAGTCCATGTCAGAAAAGTCTGTGAACGCCGACCCTTCGCTTTCCATGATGTTCATCGTTGCTGTGGCGCTGCGGTCGAACGTGAATGGATCCGTG
>JBCCQC010000546.1:0-3877 GCA_039024535.1 Chloroflexota bacterium | reverse complement strand
GCTGCAACGGAGAACGAAATCGGCAGTGCAGCCAGCACGGGTTGCCAGCTAAACTGGCTGGTGGTGACGAAGTAGGTCCCCAATACCATCATCGGCCCCATGAAGATGCCCACTGCCAGTTCGCCAAGGCCGTTATAGGCCAGCGGGAACGGCCCAGCAGTATACGTCACGACGACGAACACACCACCCAGACCAATCCATAGCAGCAGCGGCCCGGTGCGGAACATCAGAAACAGGCCAATCACCGCACCGGCAACCACAGTGGCTATTGCCCCGATGAGCACCTGATTCGGTTCCAGTACTTTGTTTTTGATGGTCATGCCCTGCCCGGCGACTTTGTGGGTATCTGCGCCGCGTTTGTAGTCGAAGTATTCGTTGACGAGGTTGGCACCTACCTGTAATAGCAGCGCCCCGATGAGCGCCAGTATGTAGTGGAAAATGTTAAAGATACCGTCCTGGAACGCAATGGCGGCGGCGATGCCAAGTGGCGCATAGGTGGCGGTGAGGGTGCGGGGGCGTGAGGCTGAATACCACGCTTTGAGTTGTTGATTCTGTGTGATGGCTGTCATAGTTGTGTGCTTATTCCGTCAGAAGTTTGCCCCATTTTACAGTGTTGGGGCTATCACACACGCCCGTTTTCATGAGCATTCGCTGAGCTAGCTGCCCCGTTTGAACACCAGTGCGCCTTTTTCCAGTTCGGTGTATTCGGCAATCTGTCGCAGGTCGGGGAACTCTGCCAGCCAGCGCTCAGCGGCGATTCGTTCATCCTCGCGTAAGGTGTCGTCCATTACGATGAGGGCATCCGGGGATAGTTTGTTGTAGAGCATGGGTAGGGCCGGGTAGCGCACCATGCGCCGATCTGTGCTGTATTGTGCGGGGCCATCGACCACGAGCATGTCAATTTCTGGCAGGGCTTCCAGTTCGTCCATGTCGTACCACATCAATGCCCGTTCGCCGGCATTCACGCGGGTAATCGGTGCATGGATGACTGTGGCGATGTCGTCCAGACCGTGCTGTTGCAGGTTAGCGTGGGCGCTGTTCGCAAACGGTTCGAGGGCTTCCACGGCGTAAACGTGCCCCTCGCGGAGTTCGCGCAGGGTTTTTGCTGTGAGTATGGTGGAGGTGCCGCCGCCCAGTTCTACAACGGTTTGCGGGGTGTGTTCGCGTATCAGCGTGACCAGCAGTGCGGCAAAATCCGGGGAGGCGGCCCAGCCACGCATCGGGGGGAGGGGCACATTAAACTCGAACTGGTCGTGTAGCCATGTGATGGCCTGCATCTGCCGGTAGAGGTTGCGGCCCTCGTCCCGGATTTGAATTTGCAGCGCGGCCTGCTGTGCTTCGATTGCTGACAGGCGTCCGTCCTGTTTGCGCAGTTCGCGCAGCACCGTGTAGACCGCCGCGCCCCCCGCTGCAATCCACAGAAAACTATTTCGTATCGACATTGTGTATGCCCCCATGTGTAAGATTGCGAAGTGGGGCTATTTGACCACATCCACGGTGAAATTGCTTGCGCGTTGCGGGTGCAAATGCTGTTCGCTCAGGTGTCGTAGTGTTGCATTCACAAGTTCGGGCGCTTCTTTGTTGATGTCATGGCCCACGCCGGGGATCTCCTTAATTACCGTCTGCGGAACCAGTCGGCGCATCCGGGCCTGCACTGTGTGCGGTGTGATGTAGACTTCGTGTTCGCCGGTTAGCAGTGTGACCGGGGACGTGATCCGGCACAGTTCAGCATCGGGCATGATGGGCGGTGGCGACCGGCGGCGATAGTATTTGAGCAGCAGGTAGGCGAGTTCGATGTTTTCCGGGGTGGCGGGGGTATTCGGGTTCATGCCGCGCTCTACCACGTGCCGTGCGATTGCCGGATGCGCGATGATAGGCCGGAATATCCGTAGGAAGTGAATGGCCGGGGTGACGCGGGTGAGTTTGTATACTCCGCGATAGGGTGTGATGCCGCACGGGTTCATGATGAGGGCGGCGGCAGTGCGCTGCGGGTAGTGGGCGGCAAACTTGAGCGCAAACCAACCTCCGGCGCTGCCACCGGCAATTACGGCACGCTCAACGCGCAGTGCGTCCAGTACATCGGCCAGCCAGTGTGCCAGTGAAGTATCCCGGTAGTTGATGCGGTTGGCGCTGCCGCGTCCGGCGAAACCGGGCACGTCTGGCGCTATGACATAGTGGGTGCTGGCGAGTGCTTCTAGCTGGGGTTGCCACACTGCCGCGTTGATGTTGACGCCGTGCAGCAGCACGACCGCGCCAGCGGTGGTGCTGCCTGCCGTGACGACGTGCGTTTCGCCGTGGCGGGTGGGCAGGCAGTGCGTTTGCAGGGGCACCTGAATGCGGTCAAGCGCGGCATCGTACCATGCCATCATGTGGGCGTGGCCCGTGGCGGAGGTGTAGCGTGTGTCGGTCATGGGTGGGTCAATCTAACCGGGCAATTCGCTGTTTATTCTGCGCAAAATGGTGCTACTGTCCAGAGGCTTCCATAGACAGAACCGCAGCAGCTTCTACAATAACGGTACACTCGCAACCAACAGGATTTTGTATGCAGGAAACACTCACTCCGGGGAAAATTGCGCAAACGCTGTTTGTGATGACGATGATTGTGCTGTGGTCGGTCATCAGTTTGATTGTGGTGTTTGCCATTATGATGTCGCATCTGCGCGAATATCGTTTGCTGGTGAGCCTGGACAGTGTGGCGACCGGGGCATACATTGGCACAGACGTTGAGATGAAAGTACCGACCGGGCAGCTACAGGAAGTCTCTGAATATTTTCTGGTTTACGAGTATACGGTAGGGGGTGAAGTGTATCCAGGGCGTGTGGCGACGACATTCGGTACCTACACGGATTTTGAACCGGTCGGCGCAGTTGATGTGCGGTATGCGGCTGATGATCCTGCGTTTTCGGTGGTCAATCAGGAGCCGTCACCGGCCAGTTTTGTTGGCGCGGCGTTTTTCTTCGTTGTGTGGGCGGCAATTGTGGGTGCAGTGTTGTATAACTTCGTGTGGGGCAGTGAGTCCCTACAGGCGATATTGAACATGCGCAAAGGTAAATCAACATGACAGAGATGCAGGGCCGTGTGGTCGTTGTGACCGGGGCCGGGGGCGGGATTGGTAGTGCGGTGTGCAGAGGGTTTGCTGCGCTGGGGGCCAGTGTTGTGCTGGTGTACCGCAGCAGCAAAGCCGCGACCGAAGAACTGATGGTTTCACTCCCGGCAGAGGGCGACCAGCAGCATATTATGGTGCAGGCTAATGTAGATAACAGCGCGGAGATGGAAAAACTCGCGCAAACCGTCGCTGTAACTTATGGGCGTGTGGATGTGCTGGTGAATAACGCCGGGTTTACGCAGTTCGTCGCGCATGATGACCTGACCGGGCTGGATGATGACCTGATTGACCGCATTTTTCAGGTGAACTTCCGGGGGGCGTTTGCCGGGGTGCGCGTGTTTAAAGAGCAGTTGATGCAGGCGGCGGCTGATGGTGACCCGGCGCTGGTGATTAACATGAGTTCGATTGCGGGGACGACCGGCGAGGGGAGTAATGTGGCGTACTGTGCCAGCAAAGCCGCAATGGACAGTATGACGCGCTCATTGGCACGGGCGCTGTCCCCTCACATCCGGGTATTGTCTATTGCACCGGGGCTGGTGGATGGCGAGTACGCGAAAAATCTGGACGCGGCGTGGTACGATGCGCAGGTACAGACGACACCGCTGAAGCGGCTGGCACTTGCAGAAGATGTGGCGGCGGCGTGTGTGGCAGCGGCAACACAACTGAAGTTCACGACAGGCAATATTATCCATGTAGATGGCGGGCGTCCGCTGGCGTAGAAAATACAAGCAATACGTTCTTCATATAACTCTCCCATCGTATTGATTGTAT
>JBCCQC010000545.1:0-3888 GCA_039024535.1 Chloroflexota bacterium | reverse complement strand
TTGATAATCACGTTATCCCACAGGTACATGTGGCCGCCGGTACGTGTGGCAATATCGCTATAATCCGGTACATCGGGGGCATCTGCGCCGCTGTTGAACCCCAGAATGTAAATCTGTACGTCTTCGCGTTCGGCCCGTTCCACAATATCACTGATGGGGCGCTGGTCATCGAAGCGGCGGCCACTATCTGTAATGAGATAGAGTACCTGCCGTTCTTCTACGCCTATCGGGAATTCGGTCACGGCCTGGTACAGCG
This sequence comes from Chloroflexota bacterium, assembly GCA_039024535.1. GTDB lineage: Bacteria > Chloroflexota > Anaerolineae > Aggregatilineales > Phototrophicaceae > DAOTTY01. The sequence goes on along the minus strand of JBCCQC010000545.1, from coordinate 3,632 downwards.
TGTCGTAGATGCGATTCTCGCCAGATTGCACGGTCAGTTCCAGCACAAACTCGTTAAGCAGGCGGTTTTTATCTGTGTAGAACTGCGTGCGGGGATTGGTCGTTTCTGCAAAGGTAATGAGGGAAACGCGGTCTTCTACCTGTAGCTGTGGGATGAACGTATTCGCAATAGCATCCACTACCGGGTCAAGCGGCACTGTGTTCGTAATGTCCAGCAGCAGCAGCATTTGCAGCGGCGGGCGCTGTTCCAGCGGCTCCACGGCAATTCTATCCGGCGGGATCTGCTCGCCCGTGTTGACCGCAGTCACACGCACATCATAGGAGCCGGGTTGCAGTGGCAGGCCATCCTGGTCGTGGAGCGCGAGCTGGATTTTAGAACTGAACGTCTCCCGGTCGAACTCGCAGCGGTAGCTCACGGCAGACAGCGCATTGGCGGGTTCTGGCAGTTCCTGCGCATGGGCCGGTGCGAATGCGAGTATGAGACTGAAAAACAGGATCACAGTAAGGCGTGTTGCGTTTCTCATAAATCCTCTATCCGGGGCGCAATGTGCTTGTAGGTGGAATCGGTGTCGGTGTGATGGTGCTGGTTGGTGTGGCCGTTGGTGGCTGTGTGGGCAGTGGCGTGCGCGATGGTACCAGCGTAATGGTTGCTGTGGCGGCGGGTGGCGGCGTGGCTGTTGGCTCCACCGTGAAAACTTGAATATCCTGTGCCGGGTCGGTCAGGATGATGCCGCCGTTGTTCCCGGCCACCCCGCTGTCAATCTGTGCAGAGCGCTCTCGCAGGAAGTTGTTAAACCGCTGCACCTGCCCACCAATCCACGCTGCGTTGAGCGCGACAATAAGCGCTGCGATGAGCAGGCAGCCCGTCCGCGTGATGAGCGCGTATGATGTATCCAGCTTTGTAGGGTTCTTCAGTTTGAGGTACCAGGTCGGCCCACCCACAAAAACCCGGTCTTCCGGGTCTGCAATCCACACGTCACGGTCATACGCCTGCCGCATCACATCAATAGCGATGACGGTGGCGTTGTCGGTATTGTTGCGGCTGTTCGATAGCTCTACCAGTTCTTCGGCAATCTGCGTGAAGCGCTTCGTCGTCATAATCTGGTAGATTTCGTCGTCGGTGATCTGCTTGAGTACACCGTCAGTTGCCAGCAGCAGCATATCTTCTGGCTGGAGTGAGAGCGTCTGGATTTCCGGGTCAATGGTTTCGTTGCGGCCAATAGCCCGACTGAGAATGGTGCGCGTTTGCTTGACGGCGAACCCTGCCCGGTTACGGCTTTCCATTTCTACGTTGCGGTTGTGGTCGGTCGTGATCTGCCGCAGCATATTGCCGCGCAGATGATACAGGCGGCTATCGCCCACATGAGCCACGTAAGCTGTCCAGTTGCGGATAAATACCGATGTGAGCGTGGTTCCCGCAGCCTGTGGTGTGGCCGCAGAAAAGTTGCGCACCTCCGCGTTGATATACCGGAACGCCTTGTCATACACGTCATACCATGAGAAGTGACTGTAGTCAATGTTGCGCTTGAACACGCTTAACAGGTACTTGGCACTGAACGCGCTCACCTCCTCACCGGCATAGCCACCGCCTACGCCATCTGCCACGGTGAACATATAACCTTTCGGGTGCTGGTAGATGCCGATGGCGTCCTGGTTGATGTCACGGGCCGGGCCGATGTTTGTTTCCCACACGGCATCCACACGGGTGACGGCGGGCAGATCGCCCGTGACAAACAGTGTGATGTCATAGACGCGCCCGTTGATGTCCAGCAGTGAGCCGCTTTTCACGGGGACTTCTGGCTCGGCCAGTTTGTTGTCTACGGTAATCGTGGTGTCCTTCGGGCCAGAGGCCAACCGTAACACCAGCGGCGCACCCTGCATATTTTCGTCTGCCATCCAGAACTGAAGCTGAATGGCGTTGGACTGGCCGGGGTTCACAATGTATTCGGCAAAGTTCACGCCAGTTGGAGAGCCGATGTGGAGGATGGTGCGCTGTGTGGTGGCGCGGTCTACCATATGGATCTGCGTGAATGTTGCTTTGCGTGCCACGCCGCGCACCCGTTTTCTGGTGCGTGCCCGGTCGAACTCCCCTGCGCGGCGTCTATCTTCTTCTGGCAGGTTGGCGGGGTCGGCGGCTTCGCCGCGCTGGGCCACGCGGAACCGCTTCGGGGTAAGCTGCCGCCCGATCTGACCGGGTACATTGCCGACCGAGCGAATCTGCTGGCCCTGAGATTTAATAACGCGCGTGGTACGAGAGACAGGATTGTTCATCCTGAAGTTTTGCAGGGCCGCAAACGGTGCCCTCAGGTAGCGGCCTATCTGTGAGATGGGCCGGAGTATTGCGGAAAGCATTCTGTTGATAAACATAGTGTTAGCTTAGCGCTGTATGACAATGTTTTGTCCCAATATAACATTGGCCCCGGCTATGCCGCTACAAAGAACGGGGGGCAATTCTGTAAAGTTACCCACAAATTTCAAACAATTACAATCTGTAACTGTACCCCCCAACCCTCAAGATTCTGTGATATTATGATCGTGTCTCAATGTTTCATTTTTGCTATATTATTGCAATTGGCATTTCGGGCAGCGCAGTACGACGACATATACCAACGAGGTCTGGCACACTCATGAAGCGCAATCATCCCACAACGACAGACATCGCAATTGTTGCTGGCGGCTTTTTAACGGTTTGTCTGCTGGCTTTCGGTTTGTTCATGGTTATGTTCCGTCCAGAGCGCGACGATAGCATTGCCATTGAGCCGGTTGATACACAGGTGTTCGTGCTGGCGACCGGCACCCCCCTCACCCCGGACGCAGAACCCGAAGCAGCGACCATCACCCTGTTTATCCCACAGGATCATGCACAGGCTCTGGAAGATAGCCGCATTAATAACAGCGAGAACCGCCGCCGCATTGTCTACAATGGCCGCGTGCCCAATATGCGCGGGCGCACGCAGTTCTCTGTGGGGACGAATAACACGCTGCTGGCACAGTTCGTGCAGGAAACTGGCGTGGATGAAACCGAAAACCGCTGGTGGGAAAAAACAACGAGCCTGTGTGATAGCGGTGCGCTGCTGGCCGACGATTGTATCTATCTGGACGACAATGCCCTAACAGAGTTCCTGTTGCAGTATGGCTGGTGGTGGGCACGTGTGGCTGAGGCTGATATTACCGCGTGCCAGGTGCCAGAGCCGTTTAACCTGTTCCTGCTGGAACCGATGCGCTCCCCCGATGTTGAAGAGCCGGTTAAATCGCGCCTTCAGAGTGTGCCGGAGTGTGTGGGTAATGTGACGTTTACGGATGCGGGGTTCAACGGGGTGCCTCCCGGTCTTGCCAGTGAGTTCCCCGGCGGTGTGCCAGAGAGCGTGCTGGAAACCAGTGCTGCTGGTGCAGATACAACAGCGGATGCTGCGGATGCCGCTGCTGAAGAGGCCGCTGCTGCTGCGGATGCTGCTGCCGCCGAAGAGGCTGCTGCTGCTGGCGATGCTGCCGCTGCGGACACCACTGGAACGGATACAACAGGCACAGATACCACTGGCACGGATACGACAGGCACGGACACAACCGGAACTGACACCACTGGAACGGATACAACAGGCACAGATACCACCGGCACGGACACAACCACATCAG
>JBCCQC010000544.1:0-3892 GCA_039024535.1 Chloroflexota bacterium | reverse complement strand
GCCGATGTCAGTCAGCACGTCCGTCAGCACATTGCCGATGTTGCCGCCCACCCACGTTTTGAACCCGGCACGCTCTATCATCTGCCCCGTGAGCGTGGTTGTTGTCGTTTTTCCCGCGCACCCGGTAAAGCCAAAAACACGCGCAGGGCACCGGTCCAGAAAAAGCTGCGCGTCGTTAGACAGCGGGATACCCCGCTCTACTGCCGCTTGAATAAACGGAATCGTCAGCGGTACGCCGCCGCTCACACACAGTAAATCTGCATTGTCCAGCAGGCTATCCGGGTGTTCCTCCAGCACAAAATCAACGCAGGGGTAATCTGCCGTGTTGATGCCGAGTGCCTCTGCGTTTTTACCGTCTGTGACCGTCACTTCTGCGCCGAGTGTGGGCAGCCAGCGTGCCAGCGCCCGCCCCTGACGTGCAAACCCGACGATAACAACTTTTTTCCCGTTCAGCGGGTCGTTTGCCATAGTCTCCCCCATCACAGCAGCGCCAGTGCCACGCCAATAAACGCGCTCAACATGCCTACCAGCCAGAACCGCTGTACAATCTGCATTTCACTCCAGCCGCCCAGTTCAAAGTGGCCGTGCAGCGGGGCCTGACGGAATAGTCGCTGTCCCCCCGTCAGGCGGAAGTACGCCACCTGCAAAATCACAGAAATCGTCTCGGCAACCGGCACCAGCGCAATCACCGGCAACAAAATCCACTGGCCGGTCATCACCGCCACAACACCCAGTGTCGCGCCCAGCGCCAGCGAGCCAGTATCGCCCATGAACAACTGTGCCGGGTGTGCATTGAACCACAAGAACGCAAATAATGCGCCTACCAGCACAAAACAGAACTGCGTGAGGAAGATTTGCCCCTGCGTAAAGCTGATAACGCCATACGCAGCAAACGCACTCGCCGTAATGATGCCCGCCAGTCCATCCAGGCCATCGGTGAGGTTAATTGCGTTGGATGTGGAAACGATGATGAACACCATCAGCACGATAAATACAATCGGGGGCACAGCAATGCCCACACCGCCCAGCAGCGGGATCACCAGCACATTCGCAAACGAAAACCCGCCCTGGTACAGCGAGAAAATAAGCGCCGCGACCAGTGCCAGCAGCACCTGTGCCGCAAACTTTGCCCGCCCGCTGATGCCTTCACCCACCGGCCCGCGATCCTGAATACCTTCCCAGTCGTCAATCATGCCGAGTATGGCAAACCCCACCATCACGAACAGCGGCAGCAATATACTGGCACCCTGCCCGGAACGGATAATGTTCACAATGTTCAGCGCCAGCGTAATCATGACCGTGGGCAGGATAATCATGATGCCGCCCATTGTGGGAGTACCGGCTTTTTTCTGGTGAGCCTCGCCCAGTTCTGCGCGAATCTGCTTACCAATACCCAACCGGCGCAGTACCTCAACAAACGGCCCACCCCAGATAATACCGAGCATAAACGCGATAGCCCCGGCAGTGAGCGCAAAGGGTAGCCCCGCAGTGGTCGCCGTTTCTATCATCGTTACCGGCTCCAGATGTCGTTCACGGTACCGCCTTCAGCTTCCAGTCCGCGCCGGATGTCATCGGACGGGATTTCCAGCAATATAGCGAGGCGCTCTGCCAGACGGGAGAAAATAGGCGCGGCCACAATGCTCCCCCAGTAATCCACCGGACGGTCAATTTTGACCAGAATAATCACCTGTGGGTCATCTGCCGGGAAGAACCCGATAAATGATGCAATGGACGCGCCAGCTTCGTAACCCAGCGGCGTGGGTATTTCTGCCGTGCCAGATTTACCCGCAATGGCATAGCCGGGTACACGTGCATCCGTCAGGTTTTGTTCAACGGCCTGCACCATCATATCGGTCACAATGTGCGCACTTTCCGGCGAGATGGCCCGTTCCAGTGTGGAGGGCTGTGACGGATATACGCGGTTGCCATCCACAATCTGATGTACCACATGAGGCTGCATAATCAGGCCATCATTGGCAATGGCCGAGACTGCCGTAATCATCTGCAATGGGGTAGTTGCCACGCCCTGCCCGAAGCTATTCGTCGCCAGGTTACTTTCACTCCAGTTCGGGTCACCGGGAGTGTAGAGTGTCCCGGCGGCTTCACCTTCAAGGTCAACGCCAGTCGCACGCCCGATGCCAAAGTCGTTCATTTTTTCGTAGAAATTACCCGGCCCCACACTCAGCGCAAGTGTAGATGCACCCACGTTCAGTGATTGCACCACAATCTGCTCCATACCCACCACGCCTCGTGCCTGCCGGTCAGCATTCGGGATAGCAATGCCGCCCACCTCAATGATGCCATTATCCACGTAGGTATCTTCTGGCGTTACCGCGCTCAGATCCAGCGCAATTGCCATCGTGACCACTTTCATCACAGAGCCGGGTTCGTATTCGTCAGATACCGCCGGGTTGCGCAGCAAGTCCGGGTCTTCGATGTTAAAGAAGGTATTCGGGTCGTAGGATGGGTTACTCGCCATCGCCAGTATCTCGCCCGTACGCGGGTTCATTACAATAATAGTGCCGCCGGTTGCACCATTTTCCGTGACAGCCAGTTGCAGTTCGCTTTCCACCAGAAATTGAATATCCCGCTCAATGGTCAGTACAAGATCGCTGCCCTGGTCGTTGACCTGGCGGTTTTCCGGCAGATCAAACGGGATGCGGCTTGTTGTCTCATCACGGACGCGCCCCGCCAGTTCGTCACGGTAGTAACCTTCGATGCCGTTATAGCCCCGCAAAAGCTGGTCACTATCGTCACCGGCCACAAACCCCAGCAACTGCGCGGCCAGGGTTCCCTGCGGGTACAGTCGGCGGGGCTGCGCACTGATCGTCACCCCCAGCAATTCCAGATTGCGCACCTGTTCCGCAGCGCGGGGTTCAACGGGTTTTGCCAGCAGGATCCACGGGTCGCCACTGCGCACCGCGTTCAACACGTCAATCTCGCGGATGCCGTAATCCGTGAGGGCGGCAGAAAGCTGTGTTGCCACGCGCTGCGGCTCTGCAATAAGGCTGGGACTGATGCCAATTTCGTAATCAAACGTATTGCTTGCCAGCGGCTGTCCCTCACGGTCATAAATGATGCCACGGGCAGCGGCAATACGCTGGCTTTCGTTGTAGTTGTAGTTCGCCAGACGGTTGTAGTAGCTCATCACGAACGATGGCTGATACTGGAATGTCATCAGGCGCACCAGCAGATACAGCGTGGCAATCACCATCAGCGCAATCAGCACCGGCAGGCGACGGCGCAGGCTTTCCTGCTGGTCAGTTGATTTGTAGCGTTTGTTATAGGGTGGCGAGGCCATCCAGTTTATCCCCCTGAACTCTGGTTGAACTCATTGAACTGGCGTGACAGCGAATCGGCCTGCTGCTGAAGCCAGCCCATCAGTGTTTCGTCATAGACGGGCAGTTGTTCGGTTTCTTCCTCAATGGGCGCGACGGTAAGCCCCCGCTGTGGGTTATAGCCCTGTACGACGAGGTATTCTACCTCACTGGCCGCGGCCTGCCGGAACCCCAGTTCCTCAGCACGGGCAATCAGGCGTGGCACGCTGCGCAGTTCGGCAATTTCCACACGCAGTTCCTCATTCGTCTGTTCAAGCTGGTCACGTTCAGCAATCAGGGCTTCCAGTTCACGCCCCGTCGTGGATGTGTCCGCCACATTCGATAGATACAGTGCCCCGATGACCACAGCCATAAACAGCGCCAGCGCAATCAGCGCGAATACCTGCTGCTGCCCCTGTAACGGCGTGCGCCGTACCGCCTGCTGAATCCAGTTGGAGTTATTGCTCATGACAGCTTCTCCGCTACCCGTAATTTGGCGCTCCGGCTGCGCGGGTTCTGTGCAATTTCGTCGTCAGTGGGAGTAACCGGCTTGCGCGTGATAATTTTGATTTCGG
>JBCCQC010000543.1:0-3901 GCA_039024535.1 Chloroflexota bacterium | reverse complement strand
TTGCAGAGGGCATGGACGTGGTGCCAGACTATGAAATTAACGGTCATGCAGAGGTCATTGACGACGATGGCGACCTTGAACGCGCTGTTAAAGCCCTGTTCGAGGCGAAATATAACTGGAGTAATGGCCTGCTGGTACAGGTGTGCCCGGTTGATCGTCCGCTGTAGAAGCTGTGGGGCTGGTAATGTGTGGATTCTTATTTGGTACAAAATTCAAGACTGCGCTAAACTGAGAGCCATGAAACTAACCGCTAACTTTCGGGAACCCCATGACCCATAATACACTGGCCGTCACTGGCCTGAACCTGATTAACGCAGATGCAGATACGGTTGTCCGGCAAATTCACAATGGCGATGTGCTGGTGCTGGATGATATGCCCGGTAATTTCAAGTTCAACCTCACGGCAATATATACCGGCTCACCCGGCAGCGTCTTTATGGCCGGGGGCTGGTTTGGTGAAAGCGTGAAGTACAACGTCCGCACAGAGAATTACGCGCCGTTTGCATGGCTGGGCGACTGGGCCGGGGATTACTTCGGGGAGCAACTGCGCGTGGGCTGCTATGACCTTATCGCGGTGCCGTACAGCCAGCAGGGGGGCACGGGCACTGTGGGCGGGTGGGCACGCTTCCGGTTCAAGGTCGTGCAATCTGCTGGCGACCCGCTGCCTGCTGACCCGGAAGTAGGGCGCATTGCCGGGTTTGAACTGGTCGATAGCGATACGGGCGAGGTGGTGCGGCAACTCCAGAATGCAGACATTCTGTATCTGGATCGAGACCCGCTGCCCACTAACTTCAACGTACAGGCCATCATCGAAGACCCGGTGGGGCGTGTGCGCTTTGATGGGGAGTATGACGATAGCCAGAGCCTGCACCGCATTGGCCGTACAGAGCGCATCAGCCCGTTTACATGGCTGGGGGACATCCCCGACGGTGATTACTTTGGCCGCCCGATGAGTGAAGGGCATTACCGCTTTACGGCCACGCCTTACCTGCTGGTGGAGGTATCTGAAGAGCGGGGGGAGTCTATTGACTTCCAGTTTATGGTGATGAACACCCCACGGCACCAGGCCGTGCTGCCGCGCGTGGATAAACTGATCCTGATTGATGCGACAACGGAGGAGCCTGTTGTGGAATTGACTAATGGAATGCAGCTTCGCCCCGGTAGCCCCGGCCTGCCCGTCGATCTCAAGTTTAATGTGCAGGCGGAGATCAGTTCGACAGTTAGAAGTGTGCATTTTGAGGGGACACGTATTATCAACGGGCGCTCTGCGAGGCTGAACCGGGTAAAGAATGACCCGTTGTTTACGTGGTTTGGCGATTCCAGCGGTGACTTCCGACAGCAGCCGCTTTCTGCTGCGACGTATACCGTTACCGCCACCCCATACGCTGACGAGAACTTACAGGGCACTGCGGGTGAGCCGATTCGTGTGACGTTTACGGTGGTGGAGGTCTGACGCTCCGTGTAAACCCCGGTAGAACATCATGACCGAACGCATTTTATTTGCCAGCAGCTACACCAACATGGGCGGCGGCGAAACGGCTACGCTGACCCTTGCAGAGCAGCTTGTCCATCACGGGTATGCGCCACATCTGTTTGTGGCTGGGGAGGGGGCACTGGCTGCTGCATGGCGTGACCATGACTGGCCGGTACACCTGAAGGTTTACCGGGGTGCGACCACGTATTTTATCCCGGCGGTGTGGGCACAGTTTCCGCTCGTCCGCACGCTGGAGCGGATGATCCGCGAAAACCAGATTGATGTTATCCACAGTGACTATCATACGCTGCCGTGGGCACTGCCTGCCGCCCGCCGTGCGGGGATCCCGTGTGTGTGGACGTGTATGGGCTGGTGGTTCCGCCCGAAGTGGTGGCAGCGGGAGTTTTTCCGGGGTGTGGATGTGGTCTTTGCCCACTCGGAGGCGATCAAGCGGGGGTTTCTGGGAAGGGCGCCGTTTATGCCGCCAGAAAGTATTGAGATTACGTATCCTGGTGTGGACACGGTGCGATTTAATCCGCGTGTGGATGGCAGCGCGGTACGTGAGCAGATTGGCGCAGAGGGGTGCCAGGTGGTGGTGATGGTAGGGCGCTTCCAGAGTGTGAAGGGCCACGAGACATTTATCCAGATGGCCGCGCGGGTGCTACAACGGCTGCCGCGTACCCATTTCATCATCGCCGGGGAGAATATTCAGAGTGGGCGGGACAGTGGCTACAAACAGCGTATTCTGGAGCGGGTGGGGCGCAGCCGCCGCATGAGCACACGGATTCACTTTCTGGGGCATCGCAATGATGTAGAAGTTGTAATGGCAGCGGCTGATGTAGTGGTTACGCCGTCACACTTTGAGAGCTTCGGGGTTGTTAATGTTGAGGCAATGGCAGCGGGAAAGCCCGTCGTGAGTACGAACCGGGGCGGCCCGACAGAAACGGTGGTAGATGGCGTGACTGGCTTTCTGGTTCCGCCAAAAGACCCGGACGCGATGGCAACCCGCGTGATTGAACTGCTGTACAGCGACGATACCCGGCGCAGCTTTGGCACTGCCGGACGGATGCGGGCGCAGCAGGTTTTCAGTGCAGATGCCGTCGCGGAACGGTTTGCCGCCCGTGTGGGTGCGCTGCTGCCTCAACGTGATGATTGATACAGGGATAACATCGTGGAAAACACCGCGAAACTGAATACAGTACAGAACAAAGGCCTATTTGCACCGTGGGCCATCGTAACCGTGTTACTGGCCGCGCCGCTGAGTATCCTCAGTGCGCACGGGATGTATTTTTACCCGCTGCTGCTGTTGATCGGGTTTGCAATGGGCGTGGGGCAGTGGTGGCTGCTGCGCCGCCACATGGAGCGCGGCTGGCCGTGGGTGCTGGCAAGCACGTTTGGCTGGATAGGCGGGGCACTGCTGACTATCGGGATTGTGTGGCTGGTCGGGTATTTTAGCCTGCTGGCAGAGTTCGGTGTGTATCTGTTGTACACGCTGCAAATTATCGTTTATCCGGTAGCGCTGGGTATTATGGCCGCTGCACAGGGTATTATCCTGCATCGGCGGGGTTATCACAGCCGCAGATGGGTGCTGGTGAATGTGGTTGCCGGGTTTGCACTGGCCCTCGCGCAAATCGGGACGTGTGCTGCCGGTGGTGGGGCGCTGTTTACGCAGCTCATCGGCAGTGATGCGATGGTCAGTGCTATCTGCGTCAATATTGGCATCACGGTGCCGCGCCTGCAATCAGCGGAGCCGCTGTTTAACGTGGTGCCGCTGTCATTTGCTGCGCATGTGATGGCGTGGTTAGCGTATGCGCTGGTGAGCGCGTATGGTATGAACCGTATGCTGACAGAACCGCGTGATGCGTAATACAATGCGAGATGTGATTGCGACTATCACATCTCTGTTGTTAGCCACGGGGCCACCCCCACATGAGAGTTTTCCTGCGCAGTGCTGCGCTGATATTCCCGGCTGTTTTGATTTTGATTGTTGTGTTTGCCACGGTGATGCCAGCACCGGCATCGCGTATGGTGGCCTATAACGGGCACTGTGGGATTATGCTGGGGGGCACCTGCATGGCAGACCTGAACACGGATATTTCTGTGCATCGCGCCTCGTATGGCACGTTTGTGAGCGAGTGGTCGGCAGATATGCGAGTGAGTGCGTTTGTGTCGCCGGTGGATTATGTAATTTATACCCATTCGTGGCAGCAGAACAATGTGCAGGCACTCACGCAGGCGGGCAATGTGCGAACGTTTGCCCCGGCTATCTCGTCGGATGGCACACGGGTAGCCTACGTCCTTACCATGCCGAACTCCCCCAGCCTGCACCTGCGCAGCGTTAACCGCGACGGCACCGATAACCGGCACCTCACTACGCTGAACGTAGCTAATGCCCGCTTTTCTGGTGATTTGATCTGGTCGCCAGAT
>JBCCQC010000542.1:0-3902 GCA_039024535.1 Chloroflexota bacterium | reverse complement strand
GCGTCCCATGAGCGCTGTATCCTCGTTTTTGGATACATTCTACACTTCTTCGAAAACTAAATTGGTCATGCACTACTGGAAATCACACACCGGATAAATCAAGAAAATATTAACGTTGTTTAACACGTGACACTGACCGGTGACGCCCTGCGTTTTCCAGTGCCAGCAACGCATCCCACGCTGCATCCTCCCACGTGAACTTCTTCGCCTGTACTTTTCCCCGGCGTCCCAGTGACGCCCGCAGGCGCGGGTCGGACGTGAGGCGGGTCATCTGGTCGGCTATTTTTGTCATGTCCTGCGGCGGCACATATAACACAGCCTGCCCGCCCAGTTCCGGCAATGACGATGTATCCGAGCAAATCACCGGCGTGCCCACACCCATAGCCTCCACCACCGGGAACCCGAACCCCTCATACAGTGACGGAAACAACAGCGCAATCGCGCCACTGTAGAGCGTGCCCTTGTCTTCCTCGTCAATGTAACCGGGCAACAGCACGCTGGCGCCCTGTACCCACCTGTCATCGAATTTCCAACCCTTGCCCCCGGCCAGCACCAGTGCTGTTTTATCGTCTTCGTTCTGGCGTGCCTTCCACATATGGAAGGCGTCTACGATGCGGGCGATGTTTTTGCGCGGTTGCAGTGTGCCAATATACAGCCAGTACCGTGACGGGATATGATATTTGCGGCGTACCTCGCTGATGTCGTGGGTGTGCAGCGGCTTTACACCGGGGTACACCACGCGCACTTTATCCGGGTTGATGCTGTACATCCCGCACAGGTCGTTGCGGGTGGCCTTACTATCGGCCATGACGACGGTCGCACGGTTAGCGCTGTACCCGGTGTACACCTCCAGGGCCACGCGCTGCCGCCACGGGTGCGCCGCCGGGAAAAACCGATACCCCAGATCATGTACCGTCACGACCGACCGGCCCGGAAACACAAATGGCAGCCCGTGGGCCGGTACCCACGTTACGTCCGGGGGGTGTTTATAAAGTTCTGTAGCAAAGCGGAACTGCGTCCACAACCGCTGCATGGGAATAACAACTTTTGCTACATGCCGTGACTTCTGAAACAGGTTACGGGCGGGTGGCTCGTTGAAGTACAGGAACAGGTGATGCGGGTCGTCCAGCGTGTCATTCAGCCGGATAAGTGCCCGGATCAGTTCCAGCGCATAGCGTTCGGTTCCGGTGAGGTGCGCACGGGTAGTGCGGCTGGCGTCAATGGCGATGCGCATACGGCCCTAACGACGAATCCGGTTCACAAGGGGCAGCAACAAAATGATCACACTCACCACGGCCACCGCAATCCAGCCGGTACGCAGCACGCTCACCACCACTGGCGGAATCACGCTCAGGTTAAATGCTGTGGTAACGGCCCCCGCCACCAGTAAAATCACCCCCGGCAGCACAAACCGCCCACTGAACGGACGTGCCATCACGCCGGTAAGGATCAGAGCCAGTGCCAGCACAAATACCGCAACCGGTACCCCCATCAGCGGCAACACACCAGATAGCGCAGCCGCCACAGCCATTGCCCCGGTCACAAGCGCAAGGAATAATGCGCCCCGGTTCCACCGCCCCGTGCCAATCCACGTGCTGAACAACGCCAGCGCCACCACCGCCATCAGCACAGTTGTCACCACACCGCCAGATGGCGCGGTTTCGGTTGCAAAGGCATACGTCAGCCAGATGCCCACCGCCACCAGTGCCAGGCCCGGTAACACCGCTGCGGGACTGCCGGGGCGCATCTGCAAAGACTGTGGCGCGTTCATCGGGTCTGCCATTGCGGTCAGGATGCGCTCGGCTTCTTCCTGTTCAGCCTCAGCTTCCGCACCAAAACGATCCAGTTCCGCTTCAAACTGGTCTTCTTCGGCACGGCGCTCGGCTTCTAATCGTTCGGCTTCGGCAATGCGCTCAGCTTCGGCACGTTCTTCTGCGATTTGCCGTTCGGCCTCAATCCGCGCCTGCTCAATGCGCTCCTCAGAGGCGTGTTGTTCCAGCATCCCGTCAAGGTCGCCCATAGCCGCCAGCGCTTCGTCAATGTCGATTGGCGGCGGCGTGCTGATGCGAACCGGCTGTGTCACATTGAGCGTGATGGTAGGCTCTGCACTGCTATCCGGTTTATCTTCTTCGTCAATAATATCCGGCACTGATGGTGCATCATCATCGTCTGGCACGGGCGGTAAGTCTGCGCCTGGTGGTGGGGCAAAACGGGATTCATCATCTCTCATGGCAGGGAAAAATCAACTCTGGTCATAAAATCGTAACCATATTGTGGCTTTTTTCCGAAAGGTGTGCAAGGCTTATGGTGAGATTTAGCGGCAAAGTGGAGCCATCAACAATTATGACAAGAGAAGCATTCAGTCGGCGTATAAACGCGATGTGGGCCGAATACTATAATCAGGATCCGCGCATCATGTCCCGCAGTGGCACAACTGTCATCCAGCAGGACGACTACACCGACCGGCGCGTGGTATTGTACACCTTCAAGCGGCATGTGTTTGCGCAGGTTGCCCCGCCACTGATGGCCGACGTACAGCGCACCCTGAACAAAAACCAGCGCGGGCACCGGCTCACAGTCGATCATCTGGCAACAGACTGGGATATGGAACCGACCCGGCGTGTAAACTCGGCTGTGTATCATCTCTATCCGCCAGATTTTATCCCGGCGAAAGTGCCAGACGGTTTTACGCTGCGCCAGCTTACCGAGGGAGACGGCGATGCCCTGGCGCGGCTGCGCGGGGCCGTTACGGAAGATGATGCTGCCGAGGGTGATGTTGAGATCGAACATGACGACAGCACAGGTATTTTCGACGGCAGCCGCCTCACTGCCGTTGCCAGTAGCTACATCTTCCGGGGGTTTGTCGATGTGGGTGTGCTCACCCACGCAAAGTATCGGGGGCTGGGGCTGGGCACAGCCGTTGTATCGGCAGTGGTCAGCAAAATTCTGGATCGGCACAATCATGCGCTGTACCGGGCTGCTGATACCAACGAAGGCTCGATTAAAATTGCCCGACGGTTAGGATTCCGCCCACATGTACAGGTCACAGCACTGATCGCAGATGACGATGTAGACATGGTTTAGGTGGCAGGTTATCTTGCCTGACCATCCCCGTCATAGTCCCCGGCGGCCAGCACCTCTTTTGCCTCCGGGCGGCTCAGGTTTTGCAGGCTCACCAGCACCTTTTCATAGAACAACGGGTGCTGGTTTTGCATAATGTCAATCAGTGGTAAGGCACCGTCATCACCCATATTAAGCAGCGCATCTGTCACCGCCTCCCACACCTGTGCATTATCTGTGTTGTAGCCAGCGGCCAGCCCTTCAACGCTGCGACGTTTTTCAAGGGCACGCACGGCCTGCGGTGCTACCAGAGGGTCGTGCAGCGCGTGGGTGAGGGCAATTTCGGCGTCAGCATCACCAATGTAGCCCAGTGCCAGTAACGCCGTCTGCCGCTGTTCGTCCGTGCCAGCCTGTAACCAGTCAAACAGCGCATCCAGAATATCATTGCGGTCGTTGCGGGCCATGCCCAGCGCCGCCCAGCGCCGCCACACATCCTTCATGCCGTTGTAAAACACATCTTCGAGCAGTTGCAGCGCCTCGTACCCGCCAATCTCGGCCACCACATCCAGCAGCACCACGCCCTGCGCTTCGTTCACGCCAGCATAAAACGCATCCGTCAGCGCCTGCACCGCTTCTTCGTCCAGCGCCAGCAACATAATCCGCGCTCGTTGCATTCGGGTTTCGTCGCCGCTTAAAATTTCGTCCAGCAGAAAGCGTAAATCTTTCGGTTTGTCATCTGTCATAGGGAAAACCCCTCTACATTACTGCGTCAGCAGGGTATAGCATATCTCAGTGTCCTGTGTTTTCCAGAGACTTTTGATAGCCGGACATCACGTCAGCAT
>JBCCQC010000541.1:0-3902 GCA_039024535.1 Chloroflexota bacterium | reverse complement strand
TATATCACAACTTATCCCAAATTCGCAACACCCGCCTGTGAATCCTTTGTGAATTCCTGCGTAATACGATATTAGAACGATTTGCAAATAAAAATATAACAGCATGGCTTCATCTACTCACTATCCACTTCCGTTGATGCTCTGCGATACTGGTTTACAACTTCCCGAATCACCTGCTTACCCATTTCCCTGTCATACTCATCATCAGTCGTCAGGTAGCTGTCCACCATGTGGCCGAATGTCATCAACAGGTCATCGAAAGGCGGAATATCCTCCTCTGGCATAATTGCATCCATAGAGGTAATGCCACTCACCAGCACACTTATCAGGTAGGAGACGACATAAGGGTCAGCATCGGCCCGAACAGCTTTTACCTCCTGTAAACGGCGAATAAGTGTGGCACGCGCCTCAATAGCCGTCTTCAGGTTGAACATCTGGTCAGTTTCATTCAGATATTTGCCGAGCATCCGCCGATCTTGATTGAATATGGCACGCATAAATCGGTTCGCATTCACGGCACCAAGCGTGTGTTTATAGACGCTACCAATCGTACCGCCTTCCGGGTCGGCTTCCAGACGTTTGATCCAGTCGTCGGCATAGGCATTCATTTCACGGTTCAACAGCGCCTCGAACAGCGCTGTTTTGCTCTCAAAATGCAGGTAGATAGCCCCTTTACTCACGCCAGCCTTCTCTGCGATTTCGCTGACAGGGGTGCGGTCGTAGCCGTAGTGCGTGATAAGTTCCAGTGCAGCATCAAGTATGCGTGTTTCTCGCTCGTCAGATCCTGCCACTATTGCCCCGTCCCCGGTTTGACGAGACCCATTGCGAAAGACCGTCCGACCACTTCGGTTCGGCTGGACGCATCGAATTTACGCAGGATGTGTGCCACGTGGGTTTTTACCGTTTCTTTGCTGATGAACAATGCCTGTGCAATCTGACGGTTGGTGGCCCCGGTCGCCATCAGTTCCAGTACTTCCTGCTCTCTGCCCGTCAGGTGGATATTAACTGTTTTTTCAAGCATCATTGCCTGCCCTGTGTGAATATATGACCGAAATAGTCTATCTGGTCAAAATTGTACGATTTTCTCTTAATCGTGTCAAACGAGTGATACCACTCGCTCAAGATCATCCCTTCGGGGGATATACAGCGTTTTTCGATCGAACTTGATTGACAGCGCCCCCCGTCATGATACGATTTGACTGAATGGTATGATTCGGTCACATAGTCAAAAAGGGATGGCAACACATGATCGATGTGCAAAACCTGTACTACACCTATCCGGGTGGCACGGCAAAAACGCTGCACGGCATCTCATTTCATATCGCAGAGCGCGAGATCGTCGGATTCCTCGGCCCCAGCGGTGCTGGCAAATCGACCACGCAAAAGCTGCTGATTGGCCTGCTGCGCAACTATACAGGGCAGGCAAAGGTCATGGGCCGTGAGGTGAGCGAGTGGGGCAGCAGCTACTACGAACACATTGGCGTCTCGTTCGAGTTACCGAACCACTATCTCAAGCTAACTGCCACCGAAAACCTGAACTACTTCCGGTCACTTTACAGTGGCGAGACCCGCCACTCGCTCGAAGTGCTGGAATGGGTGGGCCTGCGTGATGCGGCTGATAAACGGGTAAGCGACTTCAGCAAGGGCATGAAGAACCGTATGAATGTGGCGCGTGCGCTGCTCCATAAGCCGGAAGTGCTGTTCATGGATGAACCCACCAGCGGACTTGATCCGGTGAATGCCCGCAAGATCAAAGATCTCGTGCTGCACCTGCGCGAGGAGGGCACCACTGTTTTTGTGACGACACACAACATGACCGTAGCCGATGAACTGTGCGACCGGGTGGCATTCATCATCAACGGTAAGCTGGCGCTGATCGATGCGCCGCAAACGCTCAAGCGGCAGTATGGCAAACGCACGGTGAGCGTGGAATACATGAATGGTAGTGCTGGCACTATCTGCGAGGAGTTCCCGCTGGATGACCTGGGCAGCAATGCCCGGTTTTTCAACACTCTGCAAAATGCCACCCGCATCGAGACGATCCATACACAGGAAACAACGCTGGAAAACATTTTCATCGAAGTCACTGGCGAAAGGCTAACATAACCATGACTCGCCTGATCTCAACTATACAGACCGATTTCACTGTACAGGTGCGTAACCGCCTGTACGCCATCGGGCTGGCTGTTGCGGTAATCATCGCCTTCATCCTGTCATGGATCACAACAGGTGATGAACTGGCGCGAACTGTGCCCACAATGATGCTCCTGACACTGGGTGGTTCTACACTTTTGTATGTCGCTGGTCTCATTCTGTTCGAAAAAGACGAAGGCACACTCAGCGCGTTGATTGTGTCGCCGTTGACCGTACGCGAATACCTCACGTCGAAGGTCATCACGCTTACCGGGCTGGCCTCACTGGAAGGCATCGTCATGATTGCGGGGGCTGCTGCTTTGCTCGGCATGGAGGTACTAACCTCATTTAACGTATTCGTGCTGCTGCTCGGCATGATGGCTATTGGCGTGGTGTATACCCTGCTCGGCATCGTAGTGATCGTCCGCCACAACAGCATCACAGATTTTCTGGTGCCGGTGCTGTTCATCGCTACCATCTTGCAGGCACCGGCGTTTCACTTTACTGGCCTGCTGGAAAGTTATGCGTGGTACATCATCCCGACGACAGCACAGACGCTCATTATGCAGGCTGCATGGGAACCGCTGGCCGCGTGGGAGTGGGTGTATGCGCTGGTCTACACGGCTATGACCATTGGCGTGCTCTATGCATGGTCATTACGCGCATTCCACGCACACATTGTCATGCGCATCAGCTAAACGGAGAGGAAAATCATGTCACTGACAAAAACGTTCACCATACTCAGCGGCAACGACGCCCGCATCATCAGCCGCGATAGTTTTATGATCGCCATGACAGTCTATGTTATCGCCATTACCGCTGTGGCACGCTACGCCGTACCGTGGCTGAACGAAACACTGGCCGCGCAGGAAGGAATCGCGTTCTCTCTGGTAGATTACTACCCGCTGATCGTGGCGTACATCGCCGTGTTTAACGGATCGCTGCTGGGCGGGATGATTATCGGCTTTTTACTGCTGGAGGAGCGCGAAAGCAACACGATGACGGCCCTGCTTGTCACGCCGATTTCCATGCCGGTTTACCTGCTGTATCGTGTGCTGGTACCGGCGCTGGTCGGGTTCGTGCTGGTATTTGTGCAGTTGATGTTACTGGGCAATCTCGCTCCGCTACTGATGTGTCAGATGGCGTTAGTTGCCACTGGCTCCGGCCTGACGGCGGCAATTGCCGCGCTATTTTTCGCTACATTTGCAGAGAACCGCGTGCAGGGCTTTGCGCTGATGAAAATCACTGGCATCGCCGGGTTTGTGATTATCGGCGCGTGGTTCGTGGCAGCGCCGCTACAATATCTGTTCGGGCTGTTCCCGCCATACTGGGTGAGCAAGGCCTACTGGCTGGCCGTGGACGGCAATGCGCTGTGGCCGCTGTTCCTGCTGGTGGGGTTTGTACTTCAGATTCTGTTCTGCGGCCTGATGGTCTATCATTTCAACCGGACGATCTACCGCAACGCCTGATGCTGCTTGCTGGCTCCCGGTTTGCTGCTATGCCGGGAGCCACACGGTAAACATGGAACCCTGTCCATGCCCCGCACTTTCCACTGTGATTTTACCGCCGTGTGCCTCCACGATTTCGTGGGTAATAGCCAGGCCCAGCCCATGCCCCCGGCGCGGCCCACCACGAGATTTATCAACCTGATAAAACCGCTCGAACACCCGCGACAAATCCTGTTCTGCGATGCCAATGCCCGTGTCTTTCACGCTGATAGCCACGCCACCAGCCATCCCATCCACATACGCAATGACCTCGCCGCCTTC
>JBCCQC010000540.1:0-3903 GCA_039024535.1 Chloroflexota bacterium | reverse complement strand
GCAGATGGTACCGGGGCAGGCCATGTCCTCCGATGTATTCCTGAGCAAATTCCGCACCCTGCGTCAGTTTTACAACTCGCCAGAAACAATCCAGCGCATCACCCGCGAGGCCGTCATTGATGCTGCACTTGATAACATCAAATACATGGAGTTGCGGTTTACCCCCCGCGCCCTGTGCAATGTTATTGGCTGCGAGTATCCACACGTCATGAACTGGGTGTGCGACACAGTGGCAGAAACAGCCGCTGAATACGATATTGAGGTGCGGCTGCTGGTCTCTATGAACCGTCACGAGGGCGTTGAGGTTGGCAGCGAGGTGCTGGAAGTGGCCCTTCGCTATCAGGATCGCGGCGTGGTTGGGATTGACCTTGCTGGGCAGGAAAAATACCCGGCGAAGCCTTTCAAGCCGATATTTTCCCGTGCGAAGGCTGCCGGACTGTTTACGACAGCCCACGCGGGCGAATGGATGGGGGCTGCCAGTGTGCTGGAGTGTGTGGAGGTGCTGGAAGTGGATCGCATCGGCCACGGCATCCGTGCTGTAGAAGACAATACGCTCGTCAGCATCCTGGTAGACCGGGGCATCGTTCTGGAAACCTGCCCCACCAGCAACCTGCACAGCGGGGTCGTCCGGGATCTTGAGCAGCACCCGCTGATTGACCTGTACAACGCCGGGGTCTGCACAACTGTCAACACCGATGATCCGCTCATCAGCAATGTGACCCTCACAACCGAACTGCTGGATGTGATGTTTACGATGAAGTTGTCCCTTGATGATATGAAACAGCAGACGCTCAATGCGATTGACGGGGCTTTTTTGCCAGATAGCGAACGGTTGCCACTCAAGGAAAAATTCGTTAGCTGGCTGGCTGCAACCGAGCAGGAAAACCATGATTGAACTTGGCGATATTCAGATCAATCTGATTAATGACGGCAACATCCTGGTTGATTCTGGCGGGCCTTTCGGACTGGTGCCGCGTGCCCTGTGGAGCCGCTATGTGGAACCCGTGCAGGACTACCTTGTACCGAATACGTTAATCTGCCTGTTGATACGGGTGGACGGCAAAAACATCCTTGTCGATACCGGTTACGGCCACGAAAACGATGACCGGCTGGCCCGCATTGTACAACTGGATCGCTCTGGCGGAGATTTAATTGCAGGGCTGGCACGCGCGGGCCTGAAACCGGAAGACATCGACATTGTAATCAACACCCACCTGCATTACGACCATGCCGGCGGTAACATCTACACCGACGACAGCGGCAATGTGCATCCAGCCTTCCCGAATGCGGAATATGTGGTGCAGCGCCGCGAGTACGAAGATGCCGTGAATCCCAACGAACGCACCCGCGCCACCTACATACCGATGAACTATGAGCCGCTGGTTGAAACCGGCCAGATGCGCCTGCTGGATGGTGACACAGAAATTGTGCCAGGGGTTAAGGGTGTGATGACACCGGGCCATACACCGGGCCACATGAGCGTGATTGTTGAGCGCGGCGACGAAAAGGCCATGTTTGTGTGTGACCTCGCATCATTTGCTATTCACTTTGAAAAACTGGGCTGGATGACGGCCTATGACGTAGAGCCGCTGGTCACGCTGGAAACCAAGCGCATCTGGCAGCAGTGGGCACTGGAACACAACGCGCTGCTGCTATTTTCTCACGATCGGGCGTTGCCAGCCTGCCGCCTGACCCGGCAGGAAGACGGCAAGCTGAAAATGGTCAGCGTAGAGGTAGCGCTCACCTGATCTACTGGCGAGACTGCCACTCTGCGATGACCTGCTGAAGATAAGCACGCACCTCTGTATCCGTTACCTCACCTACACCAGCGTACACCTCCCCATCAACCTGAATCTGTACCGTGCCATCCGGGGCACCCTGTACCCTCAGCCCACGGGCGGCCAGTTCCGGGTCGGCCTGTAACTTCTGCTGCAGAAACAGGTCAATCTGCCCCGCAAGATCGAGCGGCTCATCTGGCTCAGTAGCAGGCATGGTCACTGTAGATTTCGTCGGGGCTTCGGGTTTCGGTTTCAGGGGTGGTGGGGCCGTTATCAGATCCGCAAATGATGGGGATTCTGGTGCCGTGGTATTGCCGTTACTCAGTACCGGGGCAATGTCGGCCAATTCGCGCATCAGCTTCTTGAACTTGCGCTGGTAGGTGGCGTCAACGCTGTTCTCTGTGCCGTCGTAGGCCAGTTCGCCAATCTGCACCACCAGATTATCTGTTGTGCGATCCCGCGCAATCACCAGCATCTCTGCGGCTTCTACCATGCGGCCATCGGCCATCGTAATGGTCACGATACCGTGCTGGCGCGGTGCTACTGGTTCTACCGGGGCTGCTGCTCTTGCTGGCTGAGGTGACACAGCAGGCGCGGGTGCAGATGTTGCCAGCAGCATATCAAGGTCTGGCATGGCGGTATCTGCCGTAATGGACTGGCCTGAGGTAGAACCGGATGTTGCGTTGTTACTGGAAAGATTGTTGATCCAATCCATTAGCTGCGAGATAGCATCAGGTCGGGGCTGCTGGCTATCCGGGTTGTTTTTGCGCATGATCTTGCGGGCTTGCAGGATGAAATACAGTCCAAACGTCATGAAAAACATGACCCCGAACAGAATAAAAATGCCGACAATCTGCCCCTGTCCCTGCAACTGCTGGAAGAAATCTGAAAGTGTTCCTGATTCCATAAAACCGATGCGACCTCTGTTATGTATTGTGTGGCTGGCAATTGGGACAGTAGTGTGTGCCGCGCTGTGCCACCCGGATCTTCTGGATGGTCGTACCACAATTGCGGCAGGGCTGCCCCTCTTGATTATACACAAAGAAGTGATTTTGCATTGCGCCCTGTGTGCCATCTGGCTTGCGATACCACGAAATACTGGAGCCTTCATGCTTGATGCCGTCCAGCAGGGCTGCACGGATGGTACCGTACAGTGCTTCAATTTCAGCTTCCGTCAGGCTATCTGAGCGGCGGAGTGGGTGGATACCTGCCCGGTGCAGCGACTCATCCGCGTATATATTGCCAATCCCGGCCACAAACGTCTGATCCAGCAGCAACGACTTGATGACTTTATGGCGACCGGCCAGACGTTCCCGGAATACATCTACAGTAAAATCGTCCTCCAGCGGTTCCGGGCCAATGTGACCGGTAATGCTATCCAGATCGTTTGTCAGGTAGACTTTGCCGAACTTGCGTGCATCGGAGAAACGCAACTGCACCCCACTATCCAGTTGCAGGCTAAAATGTACCCATCTGTCGGCATCATGGGCGGCATCATCCGGTGTTACGTACAGGCGTCCGGTCATCTTCAGGTGAACAATCAGAATATCATGTTCCAGTTCACAGAGGATGTACTTGGCACGGCGGTTGACGCCGGTAAACGTCTGGTTTTTGATGCGTGTGGCAAACTCATGCGGGGCAGGGCTATGGAGTGTGTTGGGCCAGTCGTACCACATATCCAGCACCCGGCGGCCCACAAGCGGCTTTCGCAGGCTGCGCACCACGGTTTCAACCTCGGGTAGCTCTGGCATAGCGAATGTCCTTACAATTCATTACACTGGGGTTATCATAGTATCAGTGTTAAGTGCCTGAATAGAAGTGTTATTCGCGTTAGATAGGGAAATCGCATATGAAAGCTAAAGGGATGACAATGGAGCGAAAAAGGTGCAACTATGTTGCCAGAAAGCAATATCCTCTCGTACTTTGCTGATCTGGAAGACCCTCGAACAGGAAATAACATCACGCATCCGCTGGAGAATGTGGTCACCATAGCGATACTGGCTGTGATCTGTGGCGCGGATGGGTGGCTGGATGTGGAGAGGTGTGTCATGCGAGGGTATCCCTTTTTCCAGCTTCAGAAACGTGCTCAACCAGTCTTTTTTCGCTTTGCCATACCTCTCCACAT
>JBCCQC010000539.1:0-3930 GCA_039024535.1 Chloroflexota bacterium | reverse complement strand
TTGATGTCGTCTTTGGCGGTTAGCATCAGGATGGGTACGTCGCCAGCCGTGCGCAGGCGCTTACACACTTCCAGGCCGTCCAGCCCTGGCAGCATCCAGTCCAGGATGACCAGATCGGGCGGGTTGTCGCGGGCGATGCTGAGGCCCGTTTTACCATCACGCGCCACATTGACGCGGTAGCCTTCGTAGATCAGGCCGCGCTCTATAAACTGGGCGATGCGTGCTTCGTCTTCGATTACGAGTATGCGTTCACCTGGCATAATGTTTTCTTCCTTCGGTGATAGGCTGATTTAAATGTATACAGCCTTGATGAGTACAGACGCCCATCCAGATAAGAGCCACATGAAGTCGTCCTTCGAAGATGAGAAGTCTTGCAGGCCGTAATATTTCTCATATTACACCATCATCGGGAATAGTCCAGCGCACCTGTGTTGTTTTTACCCGATGCTAACGCTGCCACTGAATGTGAGACACCGGCCCCGGCTCACTGAGTGTAATCTGTTCGCCAGTGGTGACGCTGACGAATGTTAGCTGACCCTGTAAGGTGCCAGCAGGCGTGCGCACGGTATTTGCCAGCCCCGCTACTACGCTGCCCTCTGGCGAGAGGCGCGGTAGCTGCATAATGCCATCTTCTACCAGTGGGATGAGACCGGCAGGCTGACGGTAGTCGTAGACCTGTAGTTGTGTGCTGCCGGTAATGAGGCGGATGTCTTCGAACTGGCCGCGTGGGATGACCACAGCATCAGCCACATCGACGGAGCCGGGCAGCACCACGGTAATTTGCCCCTGCTGTGTGACCTGTACCCCGGCCTGTGACCCCGGCAGCACGCCGCCGAACGTCATCACACGGTCTGCGGCCAGCCAGCGCCCGCTGGCATACCCGGCGGGGAACAATTGCACCTCACTGGACGCGATATCAATAATGCCGGTGGAGGGGGCGTTGGTGATGACGTCAATCATCACGGATGCCCCATCCGGCGAGAAGCGCGGGTCGGCGTAGGTGCGGTCGGGTTCGTTCTGGAGAAACACGCGGGTGTTGCCATCGGCCAGAGAGAACACGCGGATGCTGCCGTCTACATAGGCAAGCTGCTGCCCGTCGGGGCTGAAGTCTGGACGGGCGTCGGCGTTGCTGCTGAGTTCGGCCACGGGGAAGGGGTCGCCGTTGATGGGCTGGAGCCATAGCTGTGACGCGCTGCTGTAGGCCAGAAACGTACCATCTGCGGAGACGGTGTAGCCGGTGATGGGCGCGGGGGCGGCGGTCAGTGTGATGGGTGGGTTGCCGCTCTGTGGAAGTTGCCACACCTGTGCAATACCGGCGTCATCCGGTGCGAGAAAGAAGAGATTGCGCGGCACGGGGTAGCCCTGTGTGGCGGGAACCGGCAACCGTCCCCAGTCGTAGGCCACGGCGTTGGAGATGGGCAGCGCGAACCCGCTGCCGTCTGTGGGGTTTGCGAGTGCCATCACGCCCCCCTGGAACACCATAACGAGGTCGTTTTGTGGCGTCCACTGCACGCCATCCAGACCAATTGCCACCTGCCCTACCACATCTTCACGGGCTTCTATGGGGTTGATGCGCGTGTAGATGCCCTGTGGTGCGTCGTTGCTCTCGTCACGGCGCACGAACGCGGCGATTTCGCCATTGGTGCGCAGGGTCATGGTGCTGTAGGCGGCCCCTGCGGGACGGATGATGGACTGGTTGTTGTTGTCGGTAAGGTTCATACGCATGATGCCGCCCTCTGTGGGTGCGAAGGCCACCCACCCCGGTGCAGGCCATACCATGTCGAAACTCGGGGGCGTCTGGCTGGCAAGCGTGAGCGCCCCGTTTTGCAGCAGGTAGATCTGGTGGCGCTGTTGTGCATCTACCCCGACGAGATAGCGGCCATCTGGCGACCATGATATACGCTGGAAGCCGCCGCCACTGGTGTTAATCAGGTCAATCGGGGTGTTGCCGTCTGCGTTGCGCAGGATGGCACGCAGGCCGGTTTCGGTCGTGTAGGCGATGGCGTTGCCGGTTGGCGACCATGCCACGGTGGTGCCGTCGCCGCGCCGGGGTGGGAAACCGGGGGCTACGTCTACGATTTCGGTCTGGCCGGTGCGGATTTCGATAATTACCAGCGCATTTTCGGTACGGTAGGCGATGCGGTTTCCATCCGGGGCCACGCCGAAGTCAATCACAAAGTCATCTGGTGGGGTGACGGTGCTTACGCCCTGTGTGCCCTGCCCGTAGCGCTGGACGACGCCTTCGTTTTGCAGGACGAACAGGGGCGCGGGCAGGTTGAGTGCGTCGTTTTGCGCATGAAGGGTGGACAGGGTGAGAAAGCAGAAGGCAGTAACGGCAATTTTTCGGAGGATCATCATATGAAAGCTCAACTTGAAACAAAGCGGGTTTGTGGGCATGATTGCGTTTGAGAGTGTAGTGAGTTCTGTGCGGTGCGGCAAGTTTGCAGGGACACGATTCTTCGTGTCCGCACCGCAGAAAAGTTCACTGTCGGCGGACAGAGCAGGCTCTGTCCCTACTCAACCCCATCCCCCGGAGCAAGAGCGCGGTGTGACACAGGGTTAGAGAAAAATGAAGCAAATAGGAACACGACGGATGAATATTCACGACCTGTATGTGAGCGAGGGCGCGAAACCAAAATTCAGGCGCGGCGGTACAGAGGCCGGTTGCCTGTTGATACACGGGTTTTCTGCGGCTCCGGCAGAAATTACATGGCTGGGCGACCACCTGCACGAAACCCTGAACTTGACGACGTATGCGCCGCGCCTGACGGGGCATGGCACGGATCCACAGCATATGCGGCGGATGCACTGGCCGGACTGGTATGCGAGTGTGTGCGATGGCTACGAATTGCTGGCCGCGCAGTGTGAAAAGGTGTTCGTTGCGGGGATTTCTATGGGTGGGTTGCTGGCGCTGCTGTTGATGGCGTGTGAGGAGAGCCAGATAGAAGCGGGGGCTGTGATTGCCGCGCCCATTTACTACAAGCACAACCGCGTGGCGGCCACACGCTACCTGAAGTACCTCCAGCGTATGAAGTCTATGCCGGATAAGTCCACCATGCCGGATTTGCTGCGCGAAGAACAGGAACGGCGCGGCGAACCTGTCATCGGGCGGACGCACTATAATGTATGGAGTTTGCAGGCTGTGGCGCAGCTTTATGACCTGACGCTGATAGTGCGAGACCATCTGCCGCAAATCGCCACGCCGATGACGCTGCTGTATGCAGAAAACGATCATAGTGTGGCGCTGGAATCAATTGAGGCGATTAAAACGCAAACACGGGCCGAGCGCATTGAAACGCATATTCTGGAGCAGAGCGGCCACATCATCACGCAGGATATTGAGCGCGAAAAGGCGTTTACCGTGACCGAGCAATTTTTCAGTCAATTTCTAATCGGAGAAGGGGCCAGATAAGCCATGTTTGACGAATTTATTTTGCAGCTCAAGCTGACCTACCGCCTGATGACGGACAGCCGTGTGTCGGTTTACACGAAGTCGATCCCTGTACTCATCCTGATTTACATTATCTCGCCCATTGATCTGATTCCGTTTATCCCGATTGACGATATTGCGGTGCTGCTGGCCGGGTTGAAGCTGTTCGAGGAGTTGATTCCGTCGTATATCGTCACGGAACACCGCGCCGACCTGGGCATGAAAATTAGCCGGGGCGAGTAGTGCAGATGGCATGTGCCCGGTTTCATCCGTAACCGGAGCCGTGTGTGAGACTGCACCCCGGCCATTGTGAGGGGCTAAAGGCGCATTTCCAGTTCGATTTCGTCACGGATGGGGATGTCGTCCATACCCACCAGCGGAATTTCTGGTTTGAGGCGGCGGGCTTCGGTAATGGCGTCGCGGTGGACGGCGATGATTTCGAAGCCGCGTTTTTGCCAGTAGCGCAGGGCGGGGGTGTTGTCGTTGCTGGTGATGAGCCA
>JBCCQC010000538.1:0-3932 GCA_039024535.1 Chloroflexota bacterium | reverse complement strand
TTTTTGATTGTCTGGATGACCTCTGGAATTTTCTTCCGATGCTGAAAGCTGATGGACAGGAACGCAGTGTATTTCATCTGGAAGGAAATCTTTCAATAGCTTACAGCAGGGGCGCAGCGCACCGCGCCCCTACCGAACGTATTAGAACAGGGTACAGTGGCTTATTCCATGCCCATTGCGCAGTCTACAGCGTAGGCGTCGGTGTGTTCGGTGAAGATGGGTTCACCGACAGTGGTGTTGATGATGTCGCCGTCTTCCGTCTGGACGACCTGACGCAGGTAGTAGTTCTGAATGGGGTAGTGGTTGGTGTTGAACGAGAAATCGCCACGGGTGCTGGCGATGTCGGCAGCCAGCAGCGCCTCGCGCACAGCGTCCTTATCGGCCACATCACCCTCTACCGCGTTAATGGCAGAGACAATCAACAGCGCGGTGTCATAGCCCTGGCTGGCATAAAGCGTTGGCACGCGCTCGTAGGTTTCCTCGAAGCTCGCTACAAAGCGGGCGTTCACGTCGTTTTCAAGGTCGAGCGTCCAGTGGCTGCTATTGAACAGGCCGATGGTGGCATCGCCCACCGCGTTAATCACATCCTGGTCAGCAGAGAAACCGGGCAGGAACAGCGGGATTTCGTCAATCAGGCCGGCTTCGCTGTACTGCTTGATGAAGTTGATACCCATACCCCCCGGCTGGAAGGTAAACACGGCATCGGCACCGGAAGCACGGATGAGTTCCATTTCCACGGCAAAGTCTAGCTGGCCGAGCTGCGTGTACAGTTCGTCTGCCAGTTCGCCATTGTAAAAGCGCTTGAAGCCCGTCAGCGCGTCACGGCCAGCGGGGTAGTCCGGGGCCAGAATATACACGTTTTCGAAGCCTTCGTTGGTCACGTACTGGCCCATTGCCTCGTGCAGGTTGTCATTTTGCCATGCGGCATTGAAGAAGAACGGGTTGCAATCTTCACCGGCAAGCTGCGACGGGCCAGCGTTGGGGCTGACGAGGAAGGTTTCGGCATTGAAGACGGTATCGGAGGTAGCCAGCAGAATGTTAGAGAAGATGATGCCGGTTACGAAGTCCACTTCATCACGCTGGATGTATTCCTCTACCACCTGGATGGCAACATCCGGGCTTTGCGTGTCATCGCTCACAAGCACTTCGAGATCACCCTCGGCAATCACGCCATCCTCAATCATGTGCTCCACGGCCAGCAAAAAGCCATCGCGCACGTCAATGCCCAGCGCACTGGCCGGGCCGCTGAGCGTGCTCACCATACCGATTTTCACCGGCTCATCCTGGGCGCCCACCATAGCCCCGGCAGACAGTGCCGCCAGCATCACCAGCAGCGCCACAACAAGAATTCGCTTTTTCATCAAGTATACTCCTGAAACAATCGTAGATTTTTCATCAGTCGCTGCTGTGCGAGATGTAAACGTGGATGGCAGGCGACATCTGGCCGATTATTATACCGACGCAAACCTTTAGAGACCACTTACACACTGAGGGAAATTTGCCATGTCCAAACCGTTGACGTACATCAGCTATCTCAAAGTCGATGAACTACTGCAATTGCAGCAACCACAGTCCACGCCGGTAGAACACGACGAAATGCTGTTTATCACCATTCATCAGGTGTACGAACTGTGGTTCAAGCAGCTTTTACACGAAGTGGATTACCTGATGCACAGCCTGCGCCAGAAAAAAACCGTCGCGGCGCAGCATACACTCAGCCGGATGCGCACGATCCTGAAAACCATCGTGGCACAGATTGACGTGCTGGAAACGATGACGCCGCTGGAGTTTAACTCGTTCCGGTCGTTTTTAGCATCGGCCAGCGGGTTCCAGTCGATACAGTTCCGCGAATTGGAGTTTGTGCTGGGCCACAAGCGCAAGGCCCTGCTCAATCACTTCCCACCACAGACGTTTCACCGTAATGAACTGGAGCGCCGTTACATGCAGCCGTCACTGTGGGATGCATTTTTGCACTATCTGGCCGCCAATGGCTACGACGTGCCTGCCGCGCAGCTTGAACGCGACGTAACGCAGGGTGTGACCGCATCGCCAGAGGTGCAGGCCATACTGATCGAGGTGTATCGAACAGATGACACCGTGCGCAGTCTCTGCGAGCATCTGCTGGATTTTGACGAGGGGTTACAGGAGTGGCGCTATCGCCATGTGAAGATGGTACAGCGCACCATCGGGATGAAGCCCGGTACCGGCGGCAGCCCCGGCGTGAAGTACCTTGAAAGCACGATTATGCCGGTGTTTCCTGATCTGTGGGCTATCCGCAGCGAGCTATAGCTGTGTTCAGGGCATGGCACGCCATGCCCCTACCCTGTGTTGCATAGAAGGTACTAATACAGGTCGGTACGCCGATCCTGCAAAATCGTCATGGCTTCACGGGCTTCGCGCACGGCGTCCATCTCAATCTCGCCGGTGATGACCATCGGTTCCTCGCCGCCTTCTACAACAATTTTGCCCCACGGATCCACAATCATAGAGTGGCCGCCAAAGACCGTATCGCCGGTTTCGCCGCAGGCGTTGACTGCTGCGATAAACACCTGATTTTCAATGGCGCGGGCGCGGATGAGCGTCCGCCAGTGCTCAATGCGTACCAGCGGCCACTCCGCCACCAGCAGGATCAACTGTGCGCCTTCATCGGCCATGCGACGGAACATTTCCGGGAAGCGCAGGTCGTAGCAGATGGCCGTAGAAGTGGCACCCCATGGTAAGTCCATCGTCAGCCATGATGACCCCGCCTGGAGGTATCTGTCCTCGTTGAACAGACGAAACAGGTGAATCTTGCGGTACAGGCCCATCGTGCGCCCGTTGGCAGCCACAAACGCCCCGGTGTTAGAAAACTGGTTGGCACGCTTTTCCAGCATGGAACCGAACACACTGATTTTCGCCTTCTGTGCCACGGTAGACATCTCTGAAAACATGCCTCCGTTCACCGGCACGGCAAGGTCACGGTAGTTGACCCAATCATACCCGGTAGACCACAACTCCGGCAGCAAAACCAGATGTGATCCGCGTCGGGCGGCATCGGCCACCATGCGCTGCATACTGGTCGTGTTGCGCTGCACATCGCCCAGGGCAATGTTCATCTGGGCCAGGCTGATACTTAACTTTGCCACAGGTCAATCCCTTCTGTTTCGAAATAAAAATGTTATTCAATTTTAGCAAACTTATGGGAATTCGCCCGTTAGAGGCTGTGGGGGATTGTGGCGGTTGCCATCGCATGGTGGTGATTATTTCACAAACGATGGCAGTATCTAAACCGCCGCTGTCAGCTACCTGCCCGCTGGCGCAACTGCACGAGGCACAACAGGCGTTTGAGGAAAAGCAGTTTCATGGCAAAATTGTCATCAAAGTGAATCAGAGCAGGTCATTGAGGAAATTATTGATGGCTTCCCTGACCTGACACGGGAAGACGTGCTCGTGTGCCTGAGCTATCCCCTGATCTGGTGTAAAAACTGGCGACCTTTCGGCACATACCATAATTATTGTTTGAAAACTGACTGAATGAACTCGGGAATGAACCATGAAAATATTGTTTATCGGCGGCACGCGCTTCATCGGGCGGCGCACCGCAGAGCTATTTGTTGAAAACGGTCATCAGGTCGCTGTGTTCCATCGCGGCCAGACGAACGCCCCCCTCCCGGCAAGTGTCCAGCACATCCACGGGGAACACGAAAACATGGATGACTTCCGCGAGACGTTCCGGGCGTTCGGGCCAGATGTGGTGGTACACATGCTGCTGATGGAACAGGGCGATACTACCCGGATGCTGCGCGTGTTCCGGGGGGTGGCCCCGCGTGTGATTGTCATCAGCAGTGTGGACGTGTACCGGGCATGGGGCCGACTGCTGAACACCGAACCCGGTGACATCGAACCCATGCCGCTGACGGAAAACAGCCCCCTGCGCGAAGAAAGCTACCCCT
>JBCCQC010000537.1:0-3936 GCA_039024535.1 Chloroflexota bacterium | reverse complement strand
GCACCGCGCAGCCTTGTCGTCATGACGGGAGAGGCTCGCTATGGCTGGAAACATAGCATCCCCGGTCGTGTAACGGATAAACTGGAAGGCGGCCTTGTGAAGCGTACCCGGCGCCGCTCTGTTACTTGCCGAACCGTTGTCGTTTCAGACGGTACGAATTAAGTTACAATCCTGTTGCATCCAGCACAGCGTTAACGTTTCTTCGCTAAAATCAGATCAATTGGAAATTCAGGAAGACTATGTCGGTAAAAACCATGGCCGGTCGTATGATGGCCGGTGTTCTGAACCGCCTTTCGCTCCGGGCACGCCTTATCATTGTACTGTCACTCCTCGTTCTGCTGGCTATCCTGTTCTATCCGGCGTATCGTGCTGGCACCCGTGTATTTGATGCAGCCAGTACGCGCATTGAAACCGTACGCGCACGGTTTGCGGCACCTGCAACGCCACGCGCAGACGTCATTGCGCCGTTGTTTTCGCCAGAGGTTATTTACTGGGAAGATGATATTGTGCGCTGGTCACAGGAGTACAATCTCGACCCGAACCTGCTGGCAACCGTCATGCAGATTGAATCGTGCGGCCATCCCACCGTCAACAGCCCTGCTGGTGCGCAGGGGTTGTTCCAGGTGATGCCAATGCACTTTGATGTGGGAGCAAATATGCTTGACCCGGACACCAACGCCATGGAAGGGGCCGGTGTTTTGAACGATTGCATCGGCTGGGCCAGTGGAGACATTGGCCTCGCGATGGCCTGCTACAACGGCGGCCCCAGCGTCATCCAGAAAAACCCCGCCAACTGGTACGCCGAAGTCAAACGCTACTATGCATGGGGAGTTCCCATTTATGCCGATGCGCTGGTTGGCAAAAATGATAGTGAAACCCTGAGCCGATGGATGAATGCCGGGGGATCACGGTTGTGTTACAGTGCGTCCTCACAGCTTGGCCTGCGCTAACTGGCCGGAAAGCTACGCAGCAAAATAATATGCATTGCAAAGGTTCACAGCCGGTAGAATCTGGCATCACGTGGGCTTATTGACGGTTTGATTATCCGTTAGTGGAAGGTATACTGTAACGCGATACCGGGTGCAGGAAATCACCCCACTGTGATGATCGTAAACCGCCGCGATGCGAAAGGAGGGAGGCGTTACCGGTTCAATCCCTGACGGGAACCTGTGCGCCGTTCTTATGAGTGCTGACATGACAGGGCAGGACAACCCCGAAGAGGTGCCGAACGGGGAAACACCAGCCACCGAATCCGTTGAAGACCCCATAACACCAGAAACACCCGTCGAAGCCGAGCCGACAGCAAACGTGACTGATGAAACGCCTGTCGAATCCGTTTCTGAGGTTGTGGTAGATGAAGGTGTCGCTGATGAATCCGTCGTAGAGCAGCCGGTTACCGAAGCCGATACCCCTGCCGACGATGAGCAGAGCGAACCGGACGAAACAATAAGTAATGAAGAACCCGAAAGCAGTGCGCCACAATCTGAAGGCGGCGAAGGCAAGCCAGAAAAACAGGAACCCCGCACCACCCACAAGCGTTCACAGTACAAACGTGGCGAAATCATCGAAGTTAAGGTGATTGAATCATCACCCACGTCTATCACAGTTGAACTGGATGAGCGCGGCGACGGGTTCACGGGTGTAATCCCCACACGTGAGCTTGAACGCATGACCGAAGACATGCTGGAGATGCTGAAGCCAGACGAAACGGTCAAGCTGTATGTGGTGAACCACGGCAACCAGAACGGCGAAGTCGTTCTATCATTGAACCGCGCTCTGGAAGAACTGGACTGGGAAAACGCCGAAGCGTATCGTCAGTCTCGTGAGATTTACGAGGGCTTCATTGGTGGCTACAACAAGGGCGGTCTCATCGTGCGGTTTGGCAGGCTGCGTGGCTTTATTCCGCAGAGCCAGATTAGCGACGAGCGCCGCGCCCGCGTGGAAGGTGATACGCCGGAAAGCCGCTGGGGTGATATGATCCGTGAGCCGATTATGGTCAAGATCATTGAGGTTGACCGCAGCCGCAACCGCCTCATCCTGTCCGAAAGGGCAGCTACCCGTGAAACCCGCGAAGCCCGCAAAGCGAAACTCATCGAAGAACTGACGCTGAATGAAGTACGCACCGGCCGTGTCGTCAGCCTGGAGGACTTCGGGGCATTTGTGGATATTGGCGGTGCAGAGGGCCTCATCCATGTGACGGAACTGAGCTGGGGGCACGTTACCCACCCGCGCCAGGTGCTCGATGTAGGGCAGGAAGTCACGGTAGAAGTCATCAACGTGGACGCAAAGCGCAAGCGTATTGGCCTCAGTCTCAAGCGCCAGCTAACCGACCCGTGGGATATTGTGGCGTCGAACTATCAGCAGGGGCAACTGGTAAAAGCTGTTGTGACCAAGCTGACGAAGTTCGGCGCATTTGCACGGCTGAGCAAGCAGGAAGAAGTTGAGGGGTTGATCCACATATCAGAACTTTCTGAAAATCGTGTGGCACACCCGCGTGAGGTAGTAGATGTGGGTGAAGAGCTTACGCTGCGCATCGTGAAGATTGATGTTGCTGACCGCCGCCTCGGTTTGAGCCTGAAAGCGGTGAACTCGACAGAATATCTTGACAGTGATATGGACTTCCTCTTCGAGGATAGTGACCAGTAGCTCTTTGCTGCTACGCGCTGGAATTTGCAGCGTTCCTGCACCCCGATTACAATGTGGAAGGCGAAAGCAGACGCCTTCCCACATTTCCCACCCTGTTGTTACGATACAAGTGTAAAATTCTAACGATTTGTTGTATATGATTAAAGTCATGGTCATGCCATACTGATCTTACAGACAGTACAAAAATGGCAACTTTACAGTCAAAATTGTTGATACTGGCGAACATCCGCTAAGAAATTTTCAAATTACGTCAGAAGTGCCGGAGGTATAAACCGTGCCAAACAAGATGGAACGCTTCACACAGCGGGCGCGGCGGGTTCTTAGCCTGGCGCAGGAAGAAGCCGAACGTTTACAGCACAATCACATCGGGACAGAGCACCTGCTGCTGGGCCTGATGCGCGAAGATGGTGGTGTAGCCGGGCGTGTTCTTCGTGAACTGGGCCTTGATCAGCGTCGGGTAGAAGAACTGGTTGAACGGATGACCCGTGCAACAACACGGCCCGCAAATGCACAGCTTGATCTGTCCCCTGGCACAAAGCGTGTGCTGGAACTGGCCGTCGATGAAGCGCGTCGTATGGGCCACCATTACATCGGGACAGAACACCTGCTGCTGGGGCTTGTCCGCCAGACAGAAGGGGTAGCTATCGACGTGCTGCGCCGTCTGGGTGTAAGCCCGGAGGAAGTGCGCCGCCAGACGCGCCGTGTGCTGCAAGAAAGCCCGGTGCAGCCGAACCAATCCAACGATGAAGATAGCAGCAAGCGTCCCAAGCGCCCCAGCCGCGATAGCGCCAAGACCCCGCTTGTTGACCAGCTTGCAACCGACCTGACCAAAATGGCAGAAGAAGGCAAGCTGGATCCGGTGATCGGTCGTGAGACCGAAATTGAGCGTGTGATCCAGGTGCTCAGCCGCCGCCGCAAGAACAATCCGGCTCTCATCGGTGAACCGGGCGTGGGCAAAACGGCCATTGTAGAAGGTCTCGCACAGCGCGTTATTGACGGCGACGTGCCGCGCCCCCTGCTGGGTAAGCGTGTGCTCCAGCTTGATGTGGGTTCGCTGGTTGCCGGTACGATGTACCGTGGTCAGTTCGAAGAGCGCCTGAAGCGCGTGATTGAGGAACTGAAAACCTCCGATAGCATCCTCTTCATTGACGAAGTGCATATGCTTGTGGGTGCTGGCTCTGCTGGCAGCAGCGTAGACGCCGCCAACATCCTGAAGCCGGCTCTCTCTCGTGGTGAACTCCAGTGTGTAGGTGCCACCACTCTCGATGAGTACCGCAAGCACATCGAGAG
>JBCCQC010000536.1:0-3945 GCA_039024535.1 Chloroflexota bacterium | reverse complement strand
TTCGTTGTTAACAACGAAGCCATCCGCTTCAACGGGCAAATAACCGTCTGCTCTGATAACCACACTGTATGGAATGGTAACTGCATCGTTAGAAATTTCCAGCAGGCGATCCATCTGGAAGTAGCCGTTGCGGTCTGTAGTTGCCAGCGCATAAATCTGCTCTGCATCCCAAACAAAGTCAATAACGGAAAAGTCTTCACTGATGAGCACAAATGTGACGCCGGCTATACCCTGCCCGCTATCGACATCCCGGATGTACCCCTGTAATTGCAGCCCGCTAACGTCGGCAAAAATATCAATGGGTAATTGACCAATGCCGACTGCGGCTTCCACACGTGCAAGTTGAACCTGATCGATGTACAGGCCGAACGTATATGTGCCGTCGGGTAATCCATTGTCTCTGGTGAGGCCAATAACGAAGTTTTCGCCGTTCAGGGTGTCATCCCAGCGGAATGTGCGCTCGTAGAATACGTCTCCATCCACTTCCCAGCGTGCTGTCCACAGGGTTCCCTGTTGCACCTGCCGCCAGTCGAAAACGGCATACAGGTTATTAATCTCTGACGTGAAGCTGCTGCCTGCCGGGGCCTCTGCTGCTGCTTCGGGTGTTTCTGCTGTGGCGAAGTGCGCTGCCGGGAACACTTCCGGGAAGGCCCCCTGTGGTTCCCCGGCGACGGTAAAGTCAGCCGTAGCAGAAAGCCTCGCATTAATATACAACTCCAACCGATAGGTGCCAGCAAGCAATCCGCCAGCGTCCTGAATGCTGATAGTCCGCGCACCATCGGGGCCGAAGATGCTCATATCCCACACGCCGCTGTTTCGGTAGATTTCTGCACCTTCGTAGAACCATCGTTCAGTTACTTCAAGATCCTCGGTCATATTGCGATATATGAGGCGAGCACTGGCAATATTCCCGGTCGGTAGCACGTATCCGTTGCCCAGTGGGGTGCCGTCAAGGTCGGACAGGCCGAATACAATATCGCTGATAGATGGGCCAGCGGGGGCCGCTCCACCAACAACGATACTGGCTGTGTTCTGTGCAATACCGTCAACAAACAGCGTAAAGTCGTACACACCGTTATCCCAGATCTGATTGCTGCTGCCAATGTACCACGTACCATCACGCCCGCCACTCCAGCGCACCGGGGCCAGGCTGTAGGTCGGGTTCGGGATGTTATTGGTAGAAACACGCAGCTCATATACCGTCTCTGGCGTCATATTCGCATAGTCAAAAAAGAGATATAGACTTGTGGCACCTGTAGGCAGGCTACTGACGATAGTAGAGGGAAATCCTGCGCTGTTGACTGACGAGGCAAAGAAGAGCCTGCTTATCTGCGGATTACCGGTTGGTTGAAGCGCAGTCTCTCCCTCTATGCCAACCTGCAAATCCAGAGATGCCGCCCTGAACAGGGGCCTTGCAAAATTTGAGGCACGCAGAGCGTTTATAGCACCCCCAACGGGAACACACAGGTCTTCGCTGTTGATGATACGGTCTTCGTTGGTGTCCTGTAGGCGGCGGCAGTTTTCATCCCGACTGAGTTGTGATGGCGGGCTGGTGGTGGGGATGGCGATTAGGTGCCCGGCCCGATTGTATGCACCAGCGCCGGACATCAGGCCGGGAATTGATGTGCTCGTCTTCAGCCACGCTTTTGCCCCGGTTGGTTCTTCTGTAAAGATGGTAATTGTCCCCTGCACAATCTGTACTGGCTCATTATCCATGCTGGGGTACCCCACCACAAAAATCGTCTCATCAAGGGACGCATTGGCAGAGTCGCCAATTTCGACAAATGGCAGCGCCAGATCACCGCGATTAATTTCCCTGCCGTCAATGTCCTGTGTAATCTGTAACAGGGCAAGATCAAGTCCCTCGTCTGCCTGGGCAACTTCTGCTCGATAAACGGGAAAGGGGGGTGCGTCTGCCGTCAGGGATAGCGCAATGATGAGGGTATCGCCATTGCAAACATCGGACTGAACGGTGTTGTGGGCATTGCTCAAAATCAATCCATCTCGACTCAGTATCGTTCCGGAGCCAACGCATGTAATCAAAAAGTTATCGTCTGCATCTTGAACCTGGTAGATGAACACAGTGGCACTGCCGATCCGCTCCATGCGGGTATCCAGTGTGGTTTGCTGTTGTGCCAGCGCAGGCCCCGCAACCAGTAGCATTGATAAAACGAGAAGGATTGCGGTGAACCTCGCTGCGGATGGCCCCGTAAAACGTATCATGCGTTATAGCTCCAGTTGCCTTAAGAAGCGCTCAAATAACACGAAGTTGCTGTCAAACTCGTTAAAGTCTGAAAGCATGGTAATGATGATAGCCTGGTCACGGCTGATCGTGATGACATCCACCCCCCGAACAACAATCGGAACGCCTTCAAGAAAGGGATTGGGATCTACTTCGACGAACTGGTATGTGGCAATGGCTGTGCTGGCATCAGTCAGGCCGTCATAATCTTCAATGGACAGCAGGCGATAGGCAGTTCGGGTCTGGGCGCGTTCCATCGTGAGGGTGTCTACCACCGTGCGCTGTGCGGTTTCGTCGCTGACGGTTCTGATACTTAACTGGAACGTCGTTTTGAACCCGATAGCCTGCATGTCACGTGTGCGAAAGATGTATCGCTCTGGCTGTTGTTCGTCAATCAGCCAGCCACGTGGATAGTAAGCGACAATACCTTCTTCGTTGTTCTGGTAGATGCTGACCTCCGAGCTATATGTGCCGTGCAGGTTAAACAGAACGATAATCGCCAGTACTCCCAGCATAATGGTGAAGTAGTGGCTCCAGCGTTGTCGTGTGGTGATCCCGGTGGTGTTGTCGAAACTGATCATCGTTTACAGAACATCATCCTGACGGGTGGTTGTTTCACGTTCTACAGTGTTGAACAGGAAGATCATAGCACTGAAGATAGCCCCCGT
Source organism: Chloroflexota bacterium (assembly GCA_039024535.1). Taxonomy (GTDB): domain Bacteria; phylum Chloroflexota; class Anaerolineae; order Aggregatilineales; family Phototrophicaceae; genus DAOTTY01. The sequence goes on along the minus strand of JBCCQC010000536.1, from coordinate 1,035 downwards.
GAGCATCACAGCCAATAGGAAACTGATGAGCAGGCGCGGAAAGCTCACACTGAGGGTAAGCCTTGTATTCGCAAGGTTGATGCGCAACGTATACAGCAAGCCAGTTGCCAGTGAAGCCACGGAGATCAGCCCCGGCACAAGCAGGGGGGACGGTCTCTGAAGTCGTATCGCCCCCACACCGTAGGCAACAATAGTACTGTTGAACAGGCCATACAGCGTCACACCGGCAATGCGTACGGCGGCAATATCCGGCGAGGGTGTCGCTTCGAAAACATACCACAGATTCAGGATGACTGCGTAGCCAATTGCAGATGCGGCACCGTAGGCAATGGCATCATACCGATCTCTGAATTGATCTTTCCATGCCACATAACGAATTACCAGGTACTTTAGTGTCTCCGGGATAATACCCATTGCGAGTGTGTACACAACAATCAGTTCAACAAGATCGCGGCCTGTCACCCATGTATCAACATCCAGCCACACAAAGACGAGCGGATACCCCAGCGCGTTCGCAGCCAGTGCAGACAGAACAACGACCGGGAACAACCGCTGTCTTGGTTGCAGGGCCAGTCGCTCACGGCTCCATGAAAACACGATCCACAGGGCGAAAGGTGTCAACGCAAGGGCAATTCCCACCGGAAGCCAGAAAGCCTCTGGAATTGAAATGAACGCTGAGGAAAATAACAGCGCAAAACAGATGACAAACAGGGCTCCTGCCTCGATAATAAGACTGAACCATACCCGCCGATACGGATATACAATTTCTTCTTCTGAGGGCGGTGTGATGAACTGAGAGTTGAGGTTACTCATGCGAGACATGACTGATCCACAATTGGCCGAATGGTATACCAGTCCCCCCTTCAAAAACAGACTGAACCCGCTGTATGGACTGCTGTTGTGCGTAATGCTGGCAGCCTGCTCACCCGGCACCGGGATAGACGAAACCCCCGAACCCTTCCTGACAGGCTCAAACGAGGTGGTCTACGCACTGGCGTCGCAGCCTGCTTCTTTTGACCATCACGTCACGGAGTC
>JBCCQC010000535.1:0-3947 GCA_039024535.1 Chloroflexota bacterium | reverse complement strand
GTTGCACCCCTGCCCGGTAAGCAATTGCTAATCCGGAACGATGGTGTGCTGATAAGATACCACCAGCCCATCGGATGGGACGGCAATTTCAGCAACTTCATTTTCCCGGCGGAACTGCCGCGCCTGGTAGCTGATGGGGTACAGCTTGACAGAGCGGATGAACTCCACACCTTCTACCGTTTGCAGCGCTGCAATCACATCGCCGCCCAGCAGGTCACGTCCAAACGGCCACCCCTTCCCGTCCGGGCCGCCGGTTAGCGGGTTGATGAACTCGAACAGGCGGGCTTCTACGGCGCGGCGCACCTTCTCGAATTCATAGTGCTGGGCCACATGCAGCCGCACTTCGGTTTCTACCCAGCGGTAAACCGGCATGGTCACTTCCAGCTTTGTACTCAGCAGGCGGCGCTCATCCAGGAACTGCTGAACTGAATCGCGCAGGTCGTCAGCGAGTTCGAGACTTTCTGGCGCGATGTAGCCGCGCAGCACCGGGATGAACGGAATAATCAGGATTTTGTTTTCGCCCCGGTTGGTGAGCGGTGGTTGCAGGCAGTACACGCGCCCGATCTGGCCCGGTGCGGCTTCCTGTGCCAGGTATTCAAAGTCGCTGGCGGTAACGGCACGCTGCAAGCTGCGCAGGTGGCCGGGGACGCGCATTTTTGCGTTATCCATGCTTTCTGCGTTGCGCCCACCTTCTGCCGGGAAGCGGTTCAGCACTGTATCAATGTAGGGAATCGTTGTGCGCAGCACATTGATAGAGCTGGATGCCAGATTGCCGTCCATGCCGCCACCATAACGATAGGTGTTCATTAGCAGCATAGAACCTTTCGGTGGCATCGCGCCGTAGCGTTTTACAGAGCCATCCGGCTGTGGCAGGGCGGGGCCAAGCCGCAGTTCGCCGGTTTCGCTGTCGATGGTGTAGTGGCGGTCGTTGGCACGGGAGGTGGAAAAGTCGCTGACTTCCTCCCAGTGTTGTTCGCGCCCATCTTCCAGCCGCACAATCAGGTGTTCATCGCGGGTGCGGGTGGCGATGGGCGTGTGCTCCAGATAGAACTTCTGGCCGGGGGTGCCTTCGCTGCGGCCCAGCACTTCGTTGTAGACGCGGGTGACATTGGTAGCCTGCACGGTGCCGCCCCAGCTTGTAACGGTGAGGCTGCGCAGGCGCGGGCTGATCTCGTAGCGGCTGTCGGTTTCGCCGTAGTCGTAGCGCAGGCGCACCCAGTGGGCGTTGATGTCGTTGCGGTTGCTGATGCGTAGCTCTGGCAGGTGAACGCGCACCAGCCCTGCTTTGTTGAGGCCCAGTGTTTCGTCCATGTCCATGTCAATCGGGTACCACTCGTTGTCGCGGCCTGTACTCAGCACTTCCCATATATAGGGTGGGTTGTTGGGGTCAATGCCGGCACCCTCGGCGCTGTCCACTTCGAACTCGAAGCCAAGCAGGTGATTGCTCAGGTTCTGGTCGAACCCGAAGTAAAGTGCGTCGTCTGCCTTTGGCACTTCGGAGGCGAAAACGGGTACATCTTCAAAGCCAGCCTGGATGCCGGAGACGTTGTAGCTATTAAAGAAGCGATTGCCCTCTTCGTCCTCATAGCTGCCGATGAGATACGTCAGGTCGGGCACCTGGATTTCCATGTCGGCATCGGTGGTGAACACGATAGCCGGTTCAGTTTCTGTGCGCGTGGTAGACACTTCAAGGTCTGCCGGGACGGTGATGGGAATGTTTTGCGGTGCGCTCAGCCAGAATGTGACTTTCGTCTGCGCGGGCACAGCCTCGTGCAGGTTCATGCCGATGAGTTCCATGAACTTGATGAAGTTTTTATCTGGCACGCGGTTGAGGCGATACAGGATGATGTCTGTATAGTACGCGAACAGTTCAATCAGCGTGATGCCGGGGTCAGATGGGCTGTGGTCTGTCCATTCCGGCGTATAGAGTGGGATTCTGGCGCGGGCCTCTTCCACCAGGTCTTCGTAGGCGCGGTCATCTAAACGTGGGACTTTTAATGCCATGTGGTTATCCCTCTTCGGCTTCGCCGTCTGGAATCAGGTAATAAGGAAAGACCATGCTGCGCGGGTCTGGCTGGTCTTTGAGTTTGTAAACAACGTTAATCACCAGCATACCGCCGTCGGCCTCGGACTGCACAGGCTCTACCTGAACTTCTTCGAGGTCGATGCGCGGCTCCCACGTTTCCAGCGCGTCGCGCACATAACGCTGTGCGGTGAGGGCGGTTTCGTGGTTGGCCGGGTCAAAGATCAGGTCGTGAATCAGGCAGCCGAAGTCCGGGCGCATGACGCGCTCTCCGGGGACGGTAAAAATAATCAGCCGGATGGACTGGCGCACGGCGGCATCGCCACTGACCATTGATAGGCGGTTGCGGTCGTTGAGGCCGAGCGGGAAACCGATGGCGCTGCCCAGAACATCTGGAAGGCGATTGTACATGTGCTGGCTCCTCTATAGCGGTGGGTTTAACAAATTTAAGCGTGTTGCGCAAGTTTTTCTTCAGGTTTCGCGGCCTGTATTCCGGCCAGATTCTGCGCATTTAACCCCCATCCCCGGCCCATCCCCCGCCACGGGGGAAGGGTGTAACTGTGCGGCGTAGTCCCCTCCCCGTAGCGGGGAGGGGAGACAGGGGAGGGGTGAAGTCTGCTACTATACACTGTTCTTATTATCTCTCCGGCTAGTTCAAATTCAGCAGCGTGCCTTTCACGTTCAGGATAGCGCTGGACTGGATGTTCATGATGGCGTTGGCTTTAATATCGAGCGTGCTTTGCGACTGCATCACGACTTTGGAACCTTTCAGCGTCAGTGAGCCGTTGGCCTGAATGGTGACGTTCATACCCTTGATGCTGACGTTCTGTTTGGCGTCAATTGTGGCGTTTTGCTTCACTTTGATGGTGGCGTTCATATCGACGTTGATGTTGGTGTTCTTCTTCGAGTTGATGGTGATGTTGGCATCAGAATCCACCTGAATATCACCCTTGCTGGTGATGGTGATTTTCTTGTTCTGTGTGTCCATCACGATGCTGGTATTCTGTTTGGCGTCGATGATCTCGATTTTTTGTGAGCCGCTTTTGTCTGTAAAGCGGATGGTGTGGCCCTCGCGGGTTTTAATCGTGCGGATTTCTACTTTGCCGTTTTCGACGGCTTTTGTCTCTGGCATTTTGTCTTTGCCGTTGTACAGCCCACCGATGATAAACGGATGGTTGAAGTCTCCGTGTTCGAACATTACCAGTACTTCGTCGTTGACTTCTGGCAGCCACAGGAACCCGCGTTTGCTGCCGCCGCCGATGGACATCACGCGCATCCAGCCGCTTTCCAGCTTGTCGTCCATCCACGGGTATTTCACCTTTACGCGGCCTGTTTTATCCGGGTCGTTGATGTTGGTCACGATGGCCGGGTACACACCGCCCCAGTCCGGTACCTCGGTGGCGTGCAATGACGACGCACCCAGCAGTTCGGACATCAGGCGCGGGCGTGGCCCCATGACGGAAAAGCGGGTGACGTATTGCCCTCCCGCGTAAATGTGCCGTGCGGAGGTGATGAGGTACGTGCCGTTGAACTTTTTGCCGACGTTATCCAGCTTGATTTTTGCCCCGGCCATAATCTTCGGGTTGCCGTCGGCGCTGCCTTCTGCCTCTACAAATGTTGAGTTCACCTCGTCAAGGATGGACTGTGCAATGGCGTCGGCGTGCTTCTGGTTAAACACCGGGCGGCGCACTTCTACATGCACGGCGGCCCCGAACTTACCTTTTGCCACGGTGCCGCCACTGCCCCCCGCCCCGTTGCTGGGGTGAGCTTTGCTACTGGTGGCCTTGCCGATGACAGCTTTCTTGGTTTTTTGATCCCAGCCTTTTACCTGCACTTCGTTAATCTGGTTGGCGGCAGACAGGCGCGGGTTAAATTTGTGCAGGCTGTCGCCCCACTTCAGGCTGATGGTGGTGCCGCCGCGCCC
>JBCCQC010000534.1:0-3949 GCA_039024535.1 Chloroflexota bacterium | reverse complement strand
CAGTTCCCAGACCGAATTTACCCCGATTGTTGTCAAGAATGTGGTGAAGATGACCCAATGTGACGCTTTGTGAGCAGTCAATTGGTGCGATAGCTTGACAAGTATGTGGCTCAAACATCGAAATTTTCTACCCGATTCAAATACCTTCGTGTAGGACTAAATATACGAGAGTATTTTCCGAAAGAATTGACTTTTTCTATGTATATATCGAATCTATATAGCAAGTTTGATGATGTTTCTGTGTTTCCTAACAACAATCGGGGTAAATTCGGCTTGGGAAATGGTGTAGGTTGCCCGGCCCGATCCATAGCCATGTGGCGCAACTTATCCACCAGGGCGTCCCGATTAGACTCATACGCAGCAATCTCAAGCATACTGGAGAGCAAGGCGTAAAGATGCATCAACGTCATAGACATGCGGATACCCGCTTCAAAGCCTTCAATGTGGCCGCGATTGTACTCAACACCGGCAATATCCCTGATAAGGTTTACTGGTAATTTGCTCATCTGTTCTATTCCTTACTCCTAAAAAGGGCCGGGCAAACCCGGCCCTGTGGCTTTCAGATGGGTTTACTTCGCAGAAGTACGGGTAGACGCAGTCAACTGCATGGCCCACCCTGCCTGATGGTATGAATGGGCCAGCATCACTACCACGGCAACGGTCTGTCAGCGCCACCGGTACTTCGGATTATGCTGCTCTGGCGACTACAGCCACCATCACAGCCTCATAAGCTCTTGAATGATCGGACGCGGGTCACGTGCCCGGATGCCCTCATAGCGCACGCTGTGCGTGAAAATCAACTCACCCCACTGGTACACATGGAAGCGCACCCGATCCCCCTTGCAGGCGTGGGTGTCCATTTTCATCAGTATGCCCCGCCGGTCAAACAGGGGCAAATGCTCATCGGCTGGCAGGCCGTCGCCGGTGTGCGCTGGATACTTGCGCGGCGGTTTCGGTTTCTTCTCCGGCGTCGGCTTCGGCAGGATTACCAGCGGCGGGCGTTCAACCTCGCGCACGGGTTCCGGCGTGGGGTCGTCGTTGTCCGCCAGTGCTGTCAGCAGTGCCTGACGCAGCAGGTCGCGTGTGCGCTGCTCATCAATGGCAGGTGCAGCAGCAGTCACGGCAATCACCTGCCGGGTGAGAAGCCGTTCGGTGACGGCGATAAGTTCAGATGTTGCAGTTTGAAGGTTCATCAGTTTAAATTCCCTATTAGCCATTGTAATTGGTTAGAGACAGTCTCGCAACGCCCTGAGAAAGTGCAGCGGGACTGTCTCGCCCCTATTTGAATATCTGCGTCAGGCGCAGGTTATTCACAAGCCCGTTGTTTCATCAGCCCGAAGCGCAATCCACCCACAGCATTCATATCGACCGGGTGCAGGTCAAGAGTCAGCGGGTGTTCACGCGGGTCTAAAATCCTGTCGCGGTCGCCTGCTCTATTGTATTCATTCTGGAAGGCGTCCATGACAAACATTGTGCCACCGCCAACGATAATCAGCGACTTAATACCACGCAGGCCGTTGAATACCCCACTGATGATATTGTTCATCAGCCACCCGGCATAGCGGGCCGTCAGTTTGTCCAGCATGGGCTTAATGTCCACTGCCGTGCCACCGCTGCGCACGATGTAATCACCAATTTTCAGCCCCACGCGCAGCGCGAGGTCTACATCGTCAATCGTGGTCACAGCATAGTCTGGGCTCATCTTCTTGAGTTGTGCCAGAATGGGGTTCAGCACATGCGAGGCGAGGCCCGCGTTATCCCATGTGGCGTGTTGCAAATCTTCAGGGGAAAACTTGCCGTTCTTCAGCAGCAGCGCATCTCCGGTGTACATCCCTAAGTCCAGAATCAACACATCACCGGCGAGGGCGTCATGGTTGACCATATCGCCGTTTGCGTCGATGGCAAAGCACAGCGCAGCGCCCACGCCCTCCGGCAGGACTTCAACGCGGTCATACTGCCAGCAGTATTCTTTCCCATCACGGGCTGCAATGCGAACCTCGCCGTCATTGCCGAAGTTATCCAGAATGCGCTCACGACCGGCTTTATACATGCCGGGTGGGGCAAACAGGGTGATGTCTACCTGCCCGTTCTTGATGCCCAGCCGGTGCAGGGCGACCGCTGCCAGAAACTGATGGAACTCACCCCCATACCGATCCTCGCCGTGATGCCGTTCCACAGCGCGGCGGGTGATGTGAACGATGTCGTCACCGACCACAAAACGATGGGCGTTCCAGTCGTAAAACTCATAGTCCAGTTCAAGGTCGCCGATTCCCAGGCTATCCCCACTGGCAGCGGCGCGAACGGATGGGAAGTAGACATACCGATCTTTCCCGCGCTTCATACGGCGAACGGCGTTGGTGCCACCGTTCCCGGCGTCTACAGATACAAGATGATTGCTCATAGCACTCCCTACAGATTCATCAACGAATTTATGAGGTTCTGCGCGGCGTCGTCATCGTCACCGCTACCCACGTCCACAGCTTCGGTGAGGTCATCAAAATCAATGTCATCGAAGTTCAGATCGAACGCGGGCACATCCAGTGCAACCGAGCTGCCGGTGTCATTGTCACTCACTGCCGATGCAGTGGCTTTCAACGTTTCCAGTTCGGCGAGGATACGCTGGAGCGTGTCATTATCATCGTTACCGGCCAGTTTTTCGACAATGTGCGGGAAATGTTCCTGTAGTACATCAGTCCGGCCATGCTGGAGTGTGAACCACAATGTCAGTGCATTACGCAGGGTGGGGGCATACTTGCGGGCCTTTTTGAGTTCCAGCAGTGCATACCCTAAATCGTTCTGGTGCGGGTCGTTGGCGTCTAACCAGAAGCGAAACTGTATGCGATTGCGCCCGTATTCATCAGGCATGGTATAATCCGATCAACTCATATGCATCCACACGGATGTTTTACAGAAGCGCACCGGGACGGGTGCGCTTTTGCTTTTTCATCTACCTCACTCTAAAAATACCCTATCGCTTATATCACTGTCAAGCCGCTATCGTAACGTCAATGACGTTAATGACGTTACTAACCGGAATAGACCGTTATAAAAATTGAAAAGCGATATTGTGATAACATGCGGTATGATAAGCGCCATGAAAACACTAGACGCTGCTAAACGACTGAACCTTGCAACATCCACCCTTCGATTATGGACACGTGGCGAATGGAAAGACTATCTTTCATCAACTGCACAGGGTGGCCGCCGTCGGGACTTCACTGAACTTGACGTTCGCATACTCCAGTTCATCGCCGACGAAAAAGCAAAGAACGTTCCTGCCGAAGAAATTCATATCGCTTTACGCGCTATGCGCAGCGATGAATGGAAGGGTCTGCCACAACTGCCAGACTCACCGGCGGGTGAGGGACCCGTGTCTATGATCCCACGCGAGGCCGCTGAATCCCGTGTTGAGGAAATGCGAAAGCGATACATGCGCGAAATTGCACAGTTGGAGGATGACATCGAAGAACTGGAGCATAAGCTGGACACCGAACGCGAGGCCCACAATGACACCCGCGACCGAATGCAGGGTGAATTGGTGAAGCTGGAGCGCGAAGCCGGTGAACTACGTGGCAAACTGGATACCCTCGCACAGCAGGACACCCGACAAACCCGGCTATGGCTGGCAGTCATTGTGGGGGCGCTGCTGGCGGCTGGCGGGATCGGTGCGCTTGTCGCGTTCCTGTTGTCGTCGGGTGGGTAGGTATTCAGGCCTGCGTTTAAATCGCGCTGTGAGGAGGATTTCAGTGGATTGACTATCCGACGAGAGCACTGGATAAGAGAAGTTGATCTGACTGGAGCGCGAGGCCGTGAGCTATAGCTATATAGTAGACCAGACGACTCAGAATCGTAACCGAGCGATGGTGTTCTGTTCGTTTGTACATCAATCTATACTTGTCGAAATTGCACTTATGTAAAGCATGGCTAGGTTTCCATGTCTGTCACAACT
>JBCCQC010000533.1:0-3949 GCA_039024535.1 Chloroflexota bacterium | reverse complement strand
TGCTCAACCCGGACACGATTGTTCAGGTGCTACGTGCCGAACTGGACAATCGCATCATGCAGATGGTTGACGCCGAGGTCAAAGCACACCGATCTGAGCAGAACGCACAGCAGGATCAGACTGAAAACGAATGAGGGTCGTTCTTGACACCAATATTATTATCTCCGGGTTGCTATTTGGCGGCGTGCCACGCAAGTTAATACAACTTTGTACGTCCCGCCCCGGTCTTGCCATTACCAGTGAAGCACTCGTTGATGAACTGCGCGATGTGCTCGAGCGCACAAAGTTCGAACGATATATCAAACGGCTGAACAGAACACCAGAAGACCTTGTGAAGGATTATCTGACATATACCAGCGTGATCGAGCCTGTTCATATTGAAGAGGGTGCTGTGCGTGATGTCAAAGATACTATCGTGCTTGAGGCAGCGGTCGGTGGGAAGGCAACATATATTGTGTCCGGTGATAATGACCTTCTCGTCCTGCGTACATATGCAGGGATAACGATTCTATCCGCTGCCGACGTTCTACTATTGATAGAAACAGACGAAAATGATTCCGGGTAGGTAAAGAGGCTACTCCGCGAAAATAGCGGCGACTCACGCGCAGGCAGTAGCCCCCGCAGTTTGTGCTATCATCAGGGTGTCGCAATGGAGAGAATACGATGTACGCTGAACCACTTCACAATGAGTTGCCGCCAATGACTGAGGCGGCGTATCTTGCCTTTGCGGATGCGCAGGAGTTCAAATACGAGTATCGCAATGGTGAAATCATCGCCATGACCGGAGGAAGTGTTCGGCATGGTGTAATCACCATGAACATGGGTACACATCTGAATAATTTGCTCGGTGAACGGGATTGCAGCGTCACCAGCCCGGATGTGCGTGTGCATATCGCAGCAAAACGCGCTTACCGCTATCCAGACATAACGCTATTCTGTGGCGAGCCAGAGTATCTTGAGGGGCGCACGGATACGATAACCAACCCGGTGTTGCTGGTCGAAGTGCTGTCACCGGGGACGGCACACATCGACTATGGCGAGAAGCTGGCCGAATACACCCGAATCGAGAGTTTGCAGGCGTATGTGCTCATTTCGCAGGATAGGCCAGAATTAGAGGTCTATCGTCGCTATGAATCCGGGCAGTGGTTGTATATCAACGTGTCAGGGTTAGATGCAGAGGTGGATGTACCAATGCCGGGCGGTAATCTGCACCTGTCACTGGCACAGATTTACCGCCGTATACGCTGGGACGAGGAAAATCGTCAGGAAGATGGAGATTCAGAAAATCCGTAATACAAATCCCTCTCGAAGTCACCTCATTTTGTGCAGAAATAGATGTACTGTGCCCGGTCGGATTTATCTCGTCCGATAATATGCAGTACGCTCCTGTCCGTGGCCCCGACTGATGGTCGCTTTCATTCACACATCCGAACGGGTCGCTCTGCGCATGAACATACGTCAGAAGGTAGCCACATACCCCACTACCACGCCATCGGCTACCAGCGGCGTGAACTGCACCGCCTCCGCGACGAGCGCGTTCTGTGCAGGGGTATTCCCGGATGGCTCCAGAAACACGATGGGTACATCCAGCGCGGGGGTGGTCTCTGTGATGTATGCTTCGAACGTGCTGTCCATGAACAGGAACAGGTTATATAGCGTCAGGTCACTGCGCTGACCTTCTACAAGCTGGATGTATTGCATGTTCACCACGCGCTGCCACGGCCCGAACACAATCGCATCCGGGGGCATGGCGTTGATAGTGCGTGCTGCGGTGGTGTAACTGTCGTCGGTGCGCTGCGCGATGAACCCCGGCAGGTTCACGGCTAGCATGAGCAGGACGGCTACGCTCACAATCCCGGTTTTAACGCGCTCCGGCACGTCACCCAGTAACGCGGCCAGCCCGTGGGCCATCGGCAGGGCCAGTAGTGCATGGGCAGGGCCAATCATGGTGGTGCGGTCAATGGCGCCGTAAGTGGTGTAGAAGTAGATGAACGGGATAAACAGCAGCAGCCATGCGCCAAGCTGCCGCCGCGCGGTGTTCGCCATCGCTACCAGCCCGACCACAGCCACAATCGCTCCCAGCCAGTAGGTGTTAGATCCCATCACGAAGAAAATATCCTGCATCTGCGCCCATGAGGGCACCACACCGTCATAAAAGTACAGTGCATTGAACTGCACGCCGCGCAGCATCCACCACACACCCCGCACACTATCCAGCGGCAGTGAGATAAACATCCCGGTGCCGTCGTAGTACCCGGCGGCGTTGTAAAGCGTGTTCTCGTGGTAGTTCACGGGGAAGTACACCAGCGGCAGCTGTACAGCTATTGCGCCAATCGCTGCACCGTGCACATAAGCCCACACACTGCGCCGCCACCAGAGCGCTACCACTGCCACGCCGGGAGCCAGCAGCACACTCGCCGGGTTCATAGCGGCGGCCAGCCCATAGCTGAGTGCCAGCCAGTGCAGGGGCGTCCGTTCCCCGCGTGTGAGCAGCCAGCCGGTTACCGCCAGTGTGAATAACTGTGGCGCGTACACCTCCGCAGAGACGCCCATCTGCCACACATGGAATGAGAATACCGTCACGAGTGTGGCCCCGGCAGCAAATGCGCGGTCTTTCGTTAGATTGTGCAGTGCCAGATAGAGAAACGGTGTGGTTCCGGCCAGTGCCAGCGCCGATAGTAAGTTCACGCGGAAGGCGATGTTGCCCACAGGCAGGAACGTGAACCCTTTTGCGATCATCAGGTAGAGCGGGTACCCGGGGGAGTGGACAATGCCCTGTGTGTGTGCTCCGATGACGAACTCTGCACTATCCAGGTGGTAGCCGTGGATGGTGGGGGCGACGGTGATAAGCAGGATAAGCAGATGCAGGATAAAAAGCAGAGATGGCAGTGTGCGCAGTCGTGGCATGAGGGGGGATTAGAGTGGGCGACGCAGACACGCCGCCCAGCTCAACATCAGGAGGGATGCAGTTTGTCTATTTTAGAAGCCGTTTACCACGCGGGGTGGCGGCAGTGTGGTGCTGCTGCGCGGTACCCATGCCGATTCATTGCCGATGCGCAGGCGTACCCATTCGCCGGTGGCATCCAGGCCACTGACGGGGAATTCCTGGCCGGTTTGTACAAGCAGGCCGGTGCCAGCCCCTGCTGACGGTGCCCACTGGATTTCTACGGAGCCGGTGATGGTTGTGCGGGTGCCGTTCGGTACACGGAAGGTTGCCGGTACAGCAGAGCCGATGAGCGGGTCGTTAAGGTCGTTTTCGTCGCGGAGCTGTGTTTCTGCGTCAGGGTCACCATCGGATGAACCACCGCCACCGCCAGATGTGGTGCCCGTGGTGCCGCCAGTCGTCGTGCCGGTCGTGCCGCCAGTCGTCGTGCCGGTTGTGTCGCCGGTCGTGCCACCATCTGTAGTACCACCGGTGGTGTCATACCCCTGCCCGGCTACCAGATCGACCTGAAGTACAGGGAAGGTACCCGTTGCCACAGCGACGACAGCCAGAACCGCCATAGCTACAAATAAGTAACGGTAGTGCTGCTTGTTCATAATCAGGGAACTCCAATCCAGAACGGATTTATTATGTTTCACACTATAGCCGATGATATTCTAAAACTGCAAGCAAAACATGAAGATTCGCTGAATCTGTCAAGGGATGTTAACACTGTGCGGATTCATGCGAGGGGTAGCATCGTGACATAGATGCATACCTGTGATCTGTTGTGGCGTGGGGAATGTGCCCTGTGATTTTGCGTTGCCCGTAGGGATTTGCGATCATCATGCTGATGAGTGGGTGTGTGTTAATCCTGTTCTGTCATCTGATCTTCGACTGCATCTTCACCACAGCCCCCCATTTTAACAGTCCTTTACACTATACCTCATAAAATTACGTTATATTACAGATACCCGGAGACATAACCACGCTAACATAATATTTGAGGGAGGAGTTAAAGCGTAT
>JBCCQC010000532.1:0-3949 GCA_039024535.1 Chloroflexota bacterium | reverse complement strand
CCGCTGGCGGGCCCCTTTCATCGATGCCAACTACGACCAAGGGCAACTCAGCACAAAGGAAGACGACCGCGGCAATTACCTGTACGGGGAGCGATGTAGGGCAGCTTTTCGCCCCGCTCTTTTTCCATCTTCTTGTTGTAGTTGGCAATGTTGCGTTCGCCGGTATCAGCCAGCTTCTGGTAGCGGTCGTCCATCTCACGGGTACACCAGCGCAGCACCCCGATAATACGCTCAGTATCCGTCTCTACCGGCCCCATCAGGTGCGGCAGGCCGTTAAAGCGGCTCAGTTCTACCATCTTCGGGTCAAGCATAATCAAACGCACCTCTGCCGGTGTATTGTGCAAGATCAGCGCAATGGTAATCGCCGCCAACGACACCGACTTACCCGAACCCGTTGTACCGGCAACCAGTGTGTGCGGCATCGCTGCCAGGTCAATCATAAACGGCTCGCCAGAAACATCCCGGCCCAGCGGGATAAACAGCGGCGTTTTCGCCTTTTGCAGCGCCTCATAGTACGTTTTGCTCTCATACACACTGCGCAGCGCCACAATACTGGGGTTTTTATTAGGGACTTCGATCCCGACATAAGTTGTACCCGGCACCGGCGCTTCAATACGCAGGCGCTTTGCAGACAATGCCAGCGCGAGGTCATTCTGATACGACGCAATTTTGCTGATGCGCGTGCGCTGCTTGCGTTCGCTGTCATCGTCACGGAACGGCTTCACGAGATACTGCGTCACCGTGGGGCCAACCTTCACATCCACCACATCAATATCCACATCAAATTCCAGCAGCGTATTTTCAATCAACACCACGTTCGTGTTGATCTCAGCTTCGTCTGGCCGGTTCAGCGGAACATCTTCCATCAGGTTAAGATCCGGCCAGTCTTTTTTGCGGCGGCCTGTCTTCCTGGACTCGTCCATCTCATTGACGCTGAAGTATTTCTTTACCCGACCATCCGGGCGCTTGACCTGCTTGTCTTTCTTATCAGACTTTTTGCGCCCCTTCTCTTCAATCAACTCGCCCACGATGTTCGCCAGGTCTTCACGTGCCTCGCCGGTAAATAGTGGATGCTCTGCGAGGTCGTCCTCAATCTCTTCTTCCTCAGCAGTTTTCGCGCCATAGCGCATGGATGGCGGAATATTGTCCATGTTCGGGCGGATGCGTAGCACAGGCGTGCGCAGCATCAACTCCGGTGATTCCAGTGCCAGCGCCCGTCGTCGTGCCGCCGCATTACGGCGTTCACCCTCCACACGGCGGCGTTTGCGGCGTTCGGTCGGGCTTTCCGCCAGATACGCCGCCCACTTTTCAAAGCGGCTCTGTGTGGCGGCCACCACTTTTTTAATCTGATTGCGGTTGACCCCCGCCGCAACGCCCAGCGCAAACGCCAGCATAAAGCCATAGAACGCACTCACGGTGGTATAGCCCACCAGCATACTGAACGGGTAACTGAGCGCCCACCCCACCAGCCCGCCACCCTCGCCAGCACGGGCAATGGGGCGCATTTCCGTTTCTACCCCACGAGAAACAAACAGGTGCAGCAGCGCCAGCGATGCAATAAACGCAATCTCCAGCGCGATAATGCGCCGTGCCGGGAAGCGAATAACAACGCCCACGTTCGACAGCACAATCACCACACCCAGTAGCAAAATCCCGCCAGAAACGATAAAACTGCCGTGCCCGAACAACGTCATCAGCGAGGTAGCCCACGCCGCCGCAATCGGTGCCGTCCCCAGCACATCCAGAATAGACAAAAACGACAGAATACCGAAGATAATCAGCAGCAACGCTACAATCTCATCCCCCCACGGCGGGATGGCATCCAGCAGCGCGTCCCACACTTCCGGGTCTACGGGATAATCTTCTTCTTCGTGTTCTGCTTCGGGGTCATCCGGCACGCTAATGCGCCGTGTATTCTGTTCCGCCACAACCAGCCTCTAACAACGACAAACGAATCTGTTGCATTTTTCTTTATTATAATGCATCTGTGCAGATCGTGGGGTGTAATCCGCCGGGTTGCGCAGGTTTTGCGGTGGCAACCCGGCGGTAATGTTCACAGGGGACGGAACAAAAAACTAGTCGGCAGCATCCGATTGCAAACCGCGCAGGCTGAGGCCCAGCCGTCGCGCTCTACTATCTATGCTGAGGATGCGGGCATGGACGATCTGCTCTTCCTGAACCACATTGCGCGGGTGCAAAAAGTGCCCCTCCGCCAGTTCAGAAACGTGAATCAGCCCCTCAAGGCCCTCTTCTACGCAGGCAAACGCGCCAAAGTCCACCACATTGGTGATCGTACCTTCGATGATCTGCCCGACCATATAGCGATCTTCCACCGTCTTCCACGGATCGGGATGCAGCCGCTTTACACTGAGTGCGATGCGTCCCGCGTCGCGGTCAGTTTCCAGCACATAAACACTCACGGTCTGGTCACGCTCCAGCACATCCTGCGGATGCCCGACCCGGCCCCAGCTTAACTCGCTGATGTGGATCAACCCCTCAAGGCCGCCGAGGTCTACAAACGCACCGAAATCCGTGATGTTGGTCACAATGCCTTCAGCCACATCCCCTGCATGGAGTGTATCGAAGATATGAGCGCGTTCCCCCGGCTGCACCTGCGCCGCACGCTCACTCAGAACCAGCCGGTTCTGCTCACGGTTAAGTTCAATAACACGCAGCAGCAGCGTCTGGCCCACCTGGTCAACCAGCATATCACGGCGTGCAATATTATCCGCCTCTGCCGGGAAGTGAATCAACTGGCTGGCCGGCACGAACCCGCGAATATTGCGCCACTCCACCAGCAGCCCGCCCCGGTTGTACCCGGTCACAGCAAGCTCAATGGTTTCATCAGCGTTCATAAGGGCTTCGATGTCCACCCAGTCCTGCTCAATGTAAACCGTGTTAACAGCACTGGCAGGAGGTGGGGCCATACGACTGTGGCCGTTGTCACTGGCCGCATAATCCACCCTTACGTCATGATACCGGACATGGGCTGCTGGCTCCGCGTTTTCTCCTTCACGCAGCAGCGCCTCCCAGTACCCTTCATCAAGGGGTGGTGGTGGTTGACTGAAACTGTGTCTGTCAGAATCCATAAAATTTTTCCCTCTAACTCTACAACTTACGATTACTATCACGCACCGGAGCCATGCCGTACCTTTGCGAAGCATTAACATCAGCCCGATGCTGTCCCCTGATTTCCAGCATAGAAGACGGTTATAGAAAAATCAACAAACCCCGAACGTTATGTCCCGGCTTCATCATTTCCTTAGCTGTTTATTCCATTATATGAGAAAAAGATGAGAAGTAAAATGGTTATCGTATTAAACCGATGTTAGTATCACATGTTGATGCGTTTATCATGCATCTTACTGCACATTACATCCCCTGCCCGGCATACTGCGTGAACAGCATCGGCAGGTTATGCAACGCAGTGACCACCAGCACTGCTACTATCACACTGTAAAGCCATGCATTCCAGCCCCGCACGCGCAGCAAAAACGCCCCGCATGTCACCGCCAACAGCGGATACACATGCAGAATATACGCCGCCTTGATGGTATCCCCCACACTGTGCGGATATCCGATGAGAAACCACAGATACCCCGCCAGCGATACCAGTATCGTAGTCTGCATCAGCGCATAGGGCGCAGCGGCATCCTCGCGCCAGCGCAACCAGCGATATAACTGCGTGCTACCCCATACAAAACCCGCCAGCAGCACAACCGTCGCCAGTACAGAAACACCGTTCACCCGCACCATGTATGCAATTGGCTGCGGTGGTGGCGCTGCACTCCACACAGAAAAATCTGCCCCCGGCAAATGGATCATAGTCGACGCCGAGGTAATTGAGGATCTGCACCACCGCCGATGAGAAGCCGCACTGGGGGAATTGCGGCGTGCCCTTCATGAAGAGCATGACATCATTGCTATCGATGGCTTGTTTAATCGTCTG
>JBCCQC010000531.1:0-3950 GCA_039024535.1 Chloroflexota bacterium | reverse complement strand
CTTTTTCGGTTTGCGTCGCCCAAAGCTGAACAGCTTGCGCTTAGACAGATCGTGCAGAACCGCCGCCGCTGCATTTAACCCCGCCGCGCCCATGATGCCGCCACCAGGATGCGTGCTTGCGCCCGTCAAATACAAGTCTTCGATTGGCGTGCGATATTGCCCCATCCCCATCGCGGGACGCAGCAAAAACATTTGGTCAATCGACATCTCAAGGTGCATCACGTTGCCGCGCAGCAGCCCCAGTTCACGCTCCAGATACAGCGGTGTTTCAATCAGTTTGCCCACCACAGCGTCTTTAACGTTAGGTGCGTACTCTGCCAGTGTATCCAGCATCCGGTCGGCAACCTGTTCCTCAATGTCATCCCACGATTCGCCGGATGCCAGTTCATACGGGTAGTATTGGCCCCACAGAAATAGGGTGTGTTTGCCCTCTGGCGCGAGTGTGGGATCTACCGCAGAGAACGTCATGGAAATCAGGGCCGGGTGAGTTGAGGGGCGTCCAGCAAGGAAATCGCCGTAGGCTGTGTCCAGATAGTGCATGGACGGGCAGATAAATTGCAGTGCCCGGTGATGCTCGCCAATTTCACCCGGTTGGGTTGGCGCGACGGTGTAGTTCGGCAGTTCGTCCAGTGCATAGCGCACAATCATACCGAACCCGTTGCCAATGCGACTTTTGCTGATGAGTGTCCGGGCATCCTGTGGCATGTCGTCGCCCAGCATACCCATCGTCGTGTAGACGTGTGCCCCGCTGACGACCGCCTTTGATGCTGTAAAACGCTCCCCTGACGCAGCTTCTGCACCAACCGCTTTGCCGTTTTCTACCAGAATGCGCTTTACGGGCATGTCTGTGCAGATAACCCCACCATGATCCTCGATCATCCGGCGTAGCGACTGTGTGAGTTCACCGGAGCCGCCACGCGGACGTTTCATACCGCTGGTGTGGTACATCGGGTGCCAGATGGCAAACGGTGCAGATAGGGGTTCGGTTGGTGGTGGGCCAGACTGTGCGGCCATCCACGCAATCATCGCCGGCACTTTTTCGCCAGTGAAGTGGTTGCGCAGCATCTGGCCGTAGCCGCGCAGCATGTCGCTCAGGCGCTCCCAGCGTTTATCGCCCATTTTCGTGTTAATGCCCAGATGCTTGACAAGGTTAAGCGGCGTAGGCGAGTGCTTGAACGCTTCTACGCTGGCCTCTGCGACGGTGTACCACGTTTCGATGAATTTGCGGTAGTTCTCGGCGTCTTCCGGGTCAACAGCGGCGATGCTCTCCACCGTTTTATCAATGTCTCTGTACATCGTAATGGATGTGCCATCCGGGAAGGGCGCAAAGAACAGCGGATCAATGTTCAGATAGTGCAGGCCGTACTTCTCCAGCTCTAAGTCCTGCACAATTGGCGTGTGATGAATCAAAATATGGGCACTGCCGCCGAGATCGAATTTAAAGCCGGGGACGTGTTCCTCTGTGACAACTGCGCCGCCAACCTTATGCCGACGCTCCAGCATCATGACTTTGTAGCCCGCCTTTGCCATGTATCCGGCGCACACCAGCGCGTTATGTCCTGCTCCAATGATGAGAACGTCGCAATCTGCCATTTATCTCAGTCTTTCCAGTTTCGTGATGGTTTTGCTGCTCATGTTATCCAGCGCGGCGACTTCTTCGGTACTCAGCCGCCAGCCGATTGCACCAATGTTCTGACGCGCCTGTTTTGCGTTCTTCGCACCGGGGATGGGCATTGTGCCCTTGCAGATGCACCAGTTGATAGCGACCTGTGCGGGTGTTTTCACTACACCGTCTGCGGTATAGGCACGGCCAATGTCGCGCATGGTCTGGATGAGCGGTTGGATAATGGTCAGTCGCTGCCGGTAGAGTGTGCCGCGCAGTCCGGTGGGTGGGTTCGCTGGCGTGTATTTGCCCGTCAGTAAGCCCAGTTGCAGCGGACTGTATGCGATAATCCGCACGCCCAGCCGGTTACACAGGTCAAGTAGGCCGTTGCGTTCTATGGTACGATCCAGCAGGTTGTATTTCACCTGGTTGGATGCGAGCTGAACGCCATATTTTGCCAGTGTGTCAAAGGCCAGTTGTGTTTGCTGGATGCTGTAATTTGAGACGCCAACTGCCCTGACAAGACCTTCCTCGGCGGCCTGCGCCAGCGCTTTCATCCACTGTGGGATTTTTACGGGTGGGAACGGCCAGTGCATCTGGTACAGGTCGATCTGTGCGCGGTTCAGGCGGCGCAGACTGCTGCGCACGGCATCCAGCAGCACAGTGCCTGTCCAGCGCCACGGATACGGAAAGCACTTGGTAGCAACCGGAGGGTGATGTTCTTGCTCAGTTGCAAACTGACCGATGTATGACTCCGATTGCCCGAATCCGTACAACTCTGCTGTGTCAATCATAACCCATGGACTGGCAGAAATGACATCAAAGGCAGCACGAATATCATGTTCTGTGTGGGTTCGCCCATAGTGCCACAGCAGGCTGCGTCCCCATGACGCCGCGCCAATGCCCATCTGAATATCTGCCAGTCCTGTCATCTGTCAGGTTTCCTTTGCCTGCTCGTCAAGGCTCACAATCGCCTCTTTGACGATGCTGGCGCTGCGATGCAATTTTTCCTGTTCTGTGTCGCTCATCGGCATTGGTAATGAGTCAATCACCCCGTTACCACCGAATAAAAATGGCATGGCTACCGTTACATTTTCGACGCCCGCAACATTTGCCATCGGTGAACAGATCGTCAGCACGGAGCGCTCATCCTGCAAAATTACTTTTGTGATCGCAGCCAGCGCACTGCCGATACCGTAGTAAGTTGCGCCCTTGCCTTCAATGATGTTGTAGGCAGCCCGACGTACTTTCGTATCAATCTGATCGCGGATTGCATCATCAAGCACAATTTGACGGGCATGGCAGAATTCTTTCAGGGGTACCACGCCGATGTTGACCGATGACCACAGTAAAACCTCAGAGTCACCGTGCTCACCCACAACGTAGCCATGTACATGGTAGGAATCGACGCCGAGGTACTGTCCGAGCAATGATCGAAAACGTGCGGTGTCCAGCGTGGTGCCAGAGCCAAATACACGATGGCTGGGGACACCCAGTTCTGCGGCATACCGCGCGGCAAGGTGAGTCATAATATCAACGGGATTGGTGGCGATAACCAGAATTGCACGCGGCGCATGATCCAAAATTGACGGAATGACCTCCTTGAAAACCTCAGCATTGCGCCCCAGCAGTTCAAGGCGGGTTTCGCCCGGTTTTTGCCCCACGCCGGCAGCTACGATGACCACCTTACAGCCTACAAGGTCGCCATAGTCACCAGATTTAATTTCCATCGCACTGGCAAATGGAACCGCATGGGTAATATCATCGGCCTCTGCACGGGTACGGCTCTTATCAAGGTCTACGAGAATGACCTCGCGGCCCACACCACTCATTACCATTGCATAAGCAGCGGTGGCACCTACCATGCCTGTTCCAACGATACCAATCTTCATGTTTTTCTCTCCTGTTGTGGTTGATATAGCTCGTGCTACGTTGCAGATTGTATTACATTGTGAGAGCCATCACAACAGGATAGGCTAAACAACCTTCCGACGAGAACGCCACCAGATACCCGGCAAACGCCGAACCTTATCCAGTGTTTTAACATGAGAGCGGCGCGTGAACACATCGCCATTGTGCTGCTGAATATCGAGCAGGATTGCACGGTACAGGTCAGCGGCGGCAGCAATAGCAAAACGGCCATCACGGTTCAACATGCTGATGCCATACCACGATTCATCATAAAGGCGTGTCGCACGTTCGATCTGGTACGTCATGAATGCCTGCCAGCGTTCGTCTGTGCAACCGTTGTGAATATCTGCTTCTGACAGACCAAACTCGTTCAGTTCGTCCAGCGGCAGGTACATGCGGCCATTGCGCCAGTCTTCGCCTACATCGCGCAGGATGT
>JBCCQC010000530.1:0-3955 GCA_039024535.1 Chloroflexota bacterium | reverse complement strand
GGTCAGTGAGTTTTACACTCACTTCGCCCCGGTCAGTATGGATACCGGGCCCCTTACGCACGCTCCAGCCAGCACGCCGCGTCAGCGACCGCGCCAGATCGAGAATGATATTCTGCATCGGGTAATCGTGGATGCGCATTCCGTAGCCGGTTAACTGCGATAGTTCCGCAATCTCGGCAGTATACCGCGCCCCTAACTGCGGACTCACAAACGTCAACACAATTTCATCGCCCTTTTTACCCGCCTTCTGCAAGCCAAGCGGCTCCAGCTTTCGGCGCACCACATCATACGCCTCGTTAATTTCCAGCGGCCCACCGGCAGGCGCATCACCGTTCACTGCAATAGCCCCCGTTGCGGCTATTACGGTTGCTTCGCTACCTTCCGGCTGCTCACGGTTGATCAGACGCAGCGTATAATTCGTCATATCCACGTAAGCTGCCTCGGCCTCCGCAATTTCCTCGTCCGTGAACCCTTCTACCTCTGCCGTCACGAGCTTATCGCCCACGTACAGCGATGGCTTCTTCGCCAGCCGCGTTACTACAGGCAGCACCTCTTTCACCGCCGCAGAGAGTGCCTGCTGGCTGGTGGTCATCTTCGGGTTGGCTTCCCAGCCCGTTTCCATACGGATTTGATCGAACACATCGCGGAATTTGTGTGTTGCCACCTCCGGGAAGTCAAACGTGAGGATGAGTGTGTGCTTGTGCGCAATCATGCCCACCTTGCGCAGCCGTGCCTCTGGCGGGAATGCCTTTAGCGCCGTATCACGCGCTACCTGCTGGTTCACTGGCCCTGACGGTAGCGCCCGTTCTACGCGCAGGCCCACCTCCGGGTCATACTCATAACGCGCACCATCGCGGGCAAGCGCCAGCACCGCCGCTGCTAACTCTGTCTGGTGCTTCCAGATGAGTTCCTCGCCCGCTTCACCCTCCGGCAGTGGCGATGGCAGCGGCGTGGCGTACAACGTCGGGTCTACCAGTTCAGCGCTTTCTGCCAGCCCCAGCCGCGTTTCAAATGGCATCACCCTCTCAGAGACAGATTCAGCCTCGCTCAGCATCTCATTCAGGTAGATTTTGATGTTGTCTTCCTCGCTGCCGGTAAACTCACCGATAATCCACACCAGCGAATCGCCATCATGATTGGTGGCTTTGCTGCCCTGCATCAAGCCGGTGAAACTGCCATCGTTCCCTACCGTTTCCACCACACCCAGCCGGGGCTGCCCGTTGGCATTACGCAGCACAACCAGCTTGCCGGGTAAATCCGGGTTTTTACGCAAAATCTGGTGACTCCGCACAATTTTTTCTACCTGGTACGTCTTGCGCACCGTGAACCTGTTTTTGCGCTTCCAGTCTACGGAGAAAAACAGCGGGTCATCTTCAAGCGCCTGCATCACAAGGTCTTCTTTTTCCACATCGTTATACCAGAGCTGCGCCAGTTCTCGCGCCGTGAATTCCTCACCCTGATGCTGATACAACATCCGCCACAGGGCTTCTGCCTCTACCAGTTCATCCGGCTTCGAGTCGTCGTCTACTTTCAGCACGCGCCGCTTTTCAACCACGCGCTCCTGACCCACCTTCGGGCGGGCCACCATGCGCTTCTTCGCCCGCAAGCCTTCCCACAGCGCATCACGCGCCCCGGTATCCCCATGCACAAGGAACACCCGCTGTGCATCCAGCGCATCGGCCAGCGCCATAAGTTCGCTCTGGTCAGCATGGGCACTCAGCGAGTATTTGCCCAGATGACACTTCAACGGCACCCGGTCTTTGCCCAGATTCAACACCGGCGTATCGCCGCGCTCTTTACGCGCCATCATGTTCTGCAAAAACCGCCCCGGCGATTCCTCGTCCTGGTAGCCTGTCAGGAAAATGGCGTTGCGCTCATCTGTGGCAAACGCCGCCGCATACGCCACACTCGCACCCCCCGTCAGCATCCCGCTGGACGCAATAACCACCATCGGCTCTTCTTTACGCATGATCTCTTCGCGTTCTGCCTTGCTCTTAACCGCATGGACGTTATCCCGGAAGAACAACGGACGGTTCCCGGCCATCTTGAGCGTCTCTTTCGGCAGAATATCCTTGAATTTGCTGTACGCATCACACACCGCACGCACCATGCCATCCACGTAAACCGGCGCTTTAATCTCATCGCGGAAGGCGTGCATAATCTGGATCACTTCCTGCGCACGGCCCAGCGCAAATGCCGGAATCAAAACCTTACCACCGCCATCTATCACCGCTTTGATCGTATCGACCAGACGCCGTTCCTCAAATGGGCGGTTGGCATGGGAGCGCCCACCATACGTACTTTCCAGCACCAGCGCATCCGCACGCAGGCGCGGCGGCTTCGCGCTCACCACCGTGCGCTGGGGTGCAACAGAGTCGTCACCGCCCATAACCAGCACACCCTCCGGGCTTTCAAACGTAATCATCGCTGCCCCGGCAATATGCCCCGACGGGCTGAACGTCGCCTGTAAATCCGCACTCAGCTTATGCGCCCGGTCAAAGTCTACTGGCTGCCACTGCCTGAACAGGCGCTCCACATCATCCGCGTCATACAGCGGCAACTCGCCTTCTTCCTCGAAGCGCCCTTCCATTAAACGGCTGCTATCCTGCAAGAGAACGCGGCTCAGTTCAATTGTCGCTTCTGTCGCATAAATCGGCACACGCGGGTAGCTGCGCACCACCTGCGGCAGCGCCCCGGTATGATCCGTGTGCGCGTGCGTAATCAGAATCACATCCGGGCCACCAATATCATCCAGATACGCCAGATGCGGCAACTGGTCGTTCTGTAACCCCCGGCTGCTCTTCGGGCTGATGCGAATGCCTGCGTCTACCAGCACTTTTTTACCGGCGATGTCCACAACGGTACAGCTTGCGCCCACCTCGTCCGCACCGCCGAGAAATGTCAATTTCATCGTCTAATATAGCTTCCTATGTCGAACAGAATATCTAAATTTTAGCACCGTCATGGGCAAACACACAGCTACAAATCTCTGCCACCTCTTGACAGATAGCTATACAAATGGCTATATTGCTTTCACAACCAGTTCACAGAAAGCACGTCACTATGGCAAAGAAAGCACTCGGCCCTAAGCTCAATGTTATCACCCCCGCGCTCACAAAATCCGTGGAAATGTGGGCAGATGCCCGTACCAGCGCCACCAGCAAGCGCCGCCATGACCTGCTGCGCGACAAATACAACGCGCTACTGGGCGATGGCAAAGACGGCACCGCAGCCGGATTTTTCGTGTTCTCCGGTGTCTCCGTAGAGCAGGCAACCCCGGCTCATGTGCGTGAGTGGCAGCAGTATATGGAAGACATGGAACTCTCCGCAGCCAGCATCTACGCCCGTGTGAGCCGCGTTTCCAGCTATTATGACTGGCTGATGAAAGAACCGGACTTCAAAGAACGCCTCAAGCACAACCCGGCAAAAATGGCCCGTCCAAAAGCTCCAAAAGCCTACCAGTCCGACAAAGCAAAATCCCTCAGCGACGATGACGTAAAAACCCTGCTCCACTTCGTCTATAACAGAGCACAGGGCGACGACCTCAGCGCCAAACGGGACTACGCTTTACTGCGCTTTTACTTCGCCACCGGCAAACGCCGCAGTGAAATCATCAACCTGCGCTGGCGCGACATCGAACTGAAAGAATCCGGGCTGGTGCTCCACACAGAGGAAAAAGGCGGCCTCTATCGCTCTACCGAAGTGATGGACAGCGGGGTAAAAAACGCGCTGCTCACCTACCTCAAAGCCAGTGACCGCTGGAACAAGGACACCAACCAGCCGTCAATGGACGGGAGTTCCCCGCTGTGGCTGCGCCATGACCGTGCCGCAAAAGGCAAGCAGGCCGTGACCTCACACGGATTCGTGTACATGCTGAAGAAGTACGCAAAAGAAGCCGGAATCGGCAAAATCCATCTGCACCAGACGCGCCACACCGTCGCCCGCATGGTCGGGG
>JBCCQC010000529.1:0-3959 GCA_039024535.1 Chloroflexota bacterium | reverse complement strand
CGCGCAGGTTGTTCACCGCGACATCAAGCCAGAGAACATCCTTATCGACAGACAGGGCAATGCGTACATCTCGGATTTTGGTATTGCTATCCGTTATCGCGCTGACGAGGCGGACGCGACCCGCGCCAACATCCACTACGGCTCTCCAGCATACATCTCCCCGGAGCAAATTACCCGGCAGCTTGTATCCCCACAGGCAGATGTGTATGCACTGGGCGTGATGGTATACGAGCTGCTGGTGGGGCATTTACCGTATTCCGGCCAGACTACAACGGAGATCATCGACTTCCAGATCAACGAGCCGATGCCGTCCCTGCGTGAGATGGACGCCGTGTTACCGGGCGGGCTGGATGTGGTGATCCAGCGGGCAACAGCAAAAGACCCACGGAATCGATACCTTAACCTGATGGATATGGCAGGTGAGTTTAACTACTGGGTGGAGCGTGCCACGGGTAGGCCGGTGGGTATGGCACAGCATATTGTGGCCGATGAACTTACCGGGCTATCTGATGTTGAGGCAGGCGATGTGGCGGTGGACGATGGATCAAGCGGGACGGTGCCGCTGCAAACTGGCCGCATCAGCGAGGAAACCGGTGTGCTACCGCAGGACAATGCGTATGAGACCAGTGTGCTGCCGCAGAACAATGCCTATGAAACCGGCGTGATTCAGCGGGATGACGATGCAGTTTCCAGTACCATAGCCCTGAGCAATACCGCTGCATCCTATCCTACGGAACCTCTTACAGCGCGGGATGCGTCCCGTCAACTACGCAATCCGTACCGGGGCCTTGCTGCTTTCCATGAGGCTGACGCGGCTAATTTCTCTGGCCGCGAGGCTGACGTTGAACATCTGCTTGGCATTTTGCGTGGGAACCGGCCCTATCGCTGCCTGACGCTCATCGGGGCCAGTGGCAGCGGCAAGTCCAGTATTATCCGGGCTGGCGTGGTACCCGCACTGCGGCGGGGTGTGCTGGCGGGGTCAGAAAAATGGTACATCACCACGATGATTCCCGGTGCCAACCCCTACACACAACTGGGCGAGGCGCTGCTGCGTGTGGCTGTGCATTCTGCTGACGATTACGAAGAAATACTGCGCAGCGATGAAACCGGCCTCGTCAGGATGGCCGAGGCACTGCTACCCGATGATGCCACCGTCGTGATTGTGATTGACCAGTTCGAAGAAATCTTCACGCTGATGGAATCCGAAGCAGAACGACGGCAGCTATTGCAGGCATTGCGCCATGCAGCCACCAGCGCAGATGCACGCATCCACCTGATTTTGACGCTGCGGGCAGACCTCTACGACCGCCCGCTGGACTACCCGGAAATTGCGGACATGATCCGCCAGACGACGCACGTCCTGTTGCCACCCGGTATGGAAGAACTGGAAGCGGCCATCACAAACCCGGCCCTGCGCAGCGGCCTGAGCCTCGAACCTGATCTCAGCCGCACAATTGCCGCTGATGTGCTGCAACAACCCAACGCACTGCCCCTGTTACAGTACACCATGCAGGTGATGTTTGAGATGCGCGATGGGCTTACCATGACACGCAGAGCATACGACGCCGTGGGTGGGGTGGCCGGGGCACTGGCCGCACGCGCAGATGCGGTATTCGATGGGCTGGAACCGGAAAAACAGACCCTCACGCGGCAAATATTTCTACGGATGGTGGTACTCAACGACGATGCGAAACCCGGACGCCGCCGTTTACTGCTGCGCAACCTGCTGAACGCTTTTGACGAGCACCAGCACGACGTGCGCGAGATACTGGACGCATTCGCTGCGTCGCGGTTGCTGACGCTTGACCGTGACCCGACGACCCGCACGCCTACGGTTGAGATTGCCCACGAGGCGCTGCTGGTAGCGTGGGGACGCATGGCCGCATGGATTGACGAAAGCCGGGATGCCCTGCGCGGGCAGCAGCAGCTTATGAGTGCCACCCGGCAGTGGCTGGCCGCAGACCGTGACCGTAGCTTTCTGGCATCTGGTGTGCGGCTGGCTGCATTTGAGCATCTGACGGGAATCCAGCTTGATGGCGACGAGCGCGAGTTTTTGCAGGCCAGTGTCCGTCTGCGGCGCAATAACCTGTTGCTGCGGCGGGGGGCGGTGGCCTCGCTGGTGTCCATCACCCTGATTGCGGTGGGCGCGGCGGTATACGCGCTCAATCGGCAGGCTGCTGCCACACAGCTTTCCCGTGTGGCACGCTCCCGTGAACTGGCGGCGCTGGCCCGTGCCGACCTGCAACAGACGGACGTTGCGCTGGAAACTACGCTGCTGGCCTTCGACTTTGCCGACACTTACGAGGCTCGCAATAGCCTGCTGCTGGCGCTGCAACAGCAGCCATTCATCGGGCGCTACTATCGCGGGCATACGCAGCAGGTTCGCACGCTGGCAACCGACGCGAACGGCACACTGCTGGTATCTGGCGGGGCAGATGGCACAGTGCGGTTGTGGGATGCCACCACGGGAACCGGGCGTGCAATAGTTGAAACCGGCGCACCTGTGACCGCTGTAGTAACGGATGGTGCTGTAGTGTACGCCGCCGATGAAGCCGGAAATCTTACGGTAGTGGATAGCGATGGCACAGTAGCGGATACATTCGCCAGTGGTGAGGGTGCTATCTGGAGTGTTGACCTGCACACGGATACCGCGCTGCTGGCAATGGGTACCGAAAGCGGCGTGGTGTGCCTGTGGCAGCCGGGCACGGATTTTGCAACGGCAACCTGTGAACCGCTGCATGAGGGTATCGTCTACGATGTTGACTTTGATAGTACCGGAACGCGGCTGCTGACCGCCGGTGCCGACCAACTGCTGAACATCAGCGCTGTAGAGACTCTGCAACCTGTCATGGAGCCGCTGCAATCACATACGAACTGGGCACTCACCGCAAAATTCACCCCGGATGGGCGCGGTATCGCCTCTGGTGGGGCAGATGGCCGTGTGATTCTATGGGATGCAGGCAGTGGTCAGCCGCTGGCAGACCTGTTTGATGCGGGTGGCTGGATACGGGATGTAGCGTTTGACCCGTCGGGGCAGTTGCTGGCGGTCGCCTCTGACGATGGAACAGTGCGGCTGTGGGATCTGAACACCGGGCAGCAGCTTACGGCACCGCTGTCAGCGGTTAACGGCGCGGTATGGGATGTGGCGTTTGATCCACAGCAGCCCCGGTTACTGGCCGGGGGCGGCAGTGGCACGCTCGTTGCGTGGGATTTGCAGCGTCCTGTCGTGATCCAGAAAGGCGACATCAGTACGGGAACGGATGTGCTGGCACTATCGGTGAATCCAAAGCACGGCACGTTTGCTACGGCGGGGGGCCTCAACAGGGAAGCAGCGGTTATTGAGGTTTGGGATGCCGCAACTGGCGAGGCCGTAATGACACTTGAGGGTCATTCTGGTGCTGTAACCGCGCTGGCGAGTAGTGCGGACGGTACACGGCTGGCCTCTGGCAGTGTGGATGAGGCCGTGATTGTGTGGGATACCGCTACATGGCAGATTGCCAGCCGTTTTACCCACCCGGAACTGGTGACGGTGCGCAGTGTGGCTTTTGCGGGGGAGGCCGTGATCATTGTCGATGAGAATGGCGGGGTGTTTGTATGGCGTTATGAGGATGGCCGTAATACTGTTGCGGATACTGAAGCGGGTGGGGTGCCGTTCAGTGTGGCGGCGCGTGGGGCTGCTGTTGCGGTGGGCACGCGGCAGGGAACGGTTGACCTGTACACACTGGCTGATGATCTCACGCTGAGGCAAAACGGTGAGTTGATCGGCGGCAGTGGTGTAATTACGTCTGTAGTGTTCAGCGCTGATGGGCAACGCCTTGTGGCTGGCGGTCGAGACCGGCGGGTGCGCCTGTGGGATGTGGAAAGCCGCGCACAGTCAGGGGACGACATGCAGGGCCACGTTGACCATGTGCTTTCCGTCGCATTCGATGACACCGGGCAGTTCATCTACTCCGGTGGCG
>JBCCQC010000528.1:0-3965 GCA_039024535.1 Chloroflexota bacterium | reverse complement strand
CGCCCATTCCCGGCGAGATACTTCATCAGGCCGAGACCCAGCGTGCTTTTGCCGCTGCCACTTTCGCCCACCAGCCCGTGGATTTGCAGCGGGTTAATGTGCAGCGATACATCCTGAACGGCACGCAGCCAGTTATCGCCGATTTTGTACTCAATCGTAACGTGTTCCGCTTCCAGAACCGGCTGTAATGTTCCAGCCATAAGGGTTGTCTCTCGTCTTTTTGCGATTTTGTTTTGCGCCGCAGACGGCACAGCACTCGTATTATGAAGGGCCAGCGGGAAAAATGCGAACACCACTTCGATAAGTCTTAAACTGCCACAGCGCAGGTCACTGTACCACTCTAGCAAATTACCGCTACAATCGGGGCCGAAAAATTTATTGCACTCATGGAAATCAACCTCAGGTAAGCGCTGCTATGCTACAGGTCATGACCTATAACCTCGGTGGAGCCAAAAAACTGCGCCGTTCACCCCTGCGCCCGGACAAAGTTGCCGAGGACACGTGCCACACCCTCTGCACCGTGATAGACCCGCAGCAGCCCACACTCATTGGCTTGCAGGAAGCCGGGTCTGTGCAGTGGACTGAATTGACGGACACCCCCGGAACAAGCGAAGAAACATGTAGCGCTCTGCAAAGCAGGCTTGGCGATACCTACCGCAGTGATTTTTTGCCCGTGCTGAATACCCGGATGTACCCGCACGCTGGTCTATGGGATCGGGCCGCATACACGCCGGAGAACGGGCGGCGGTTGCACTACGCCGCTGAGGGCAACGGAATGTTAAGCAACCTGCGTCCGGCCCCGTGGCCGTGGAAACACCACACCGGCCATAACCCGGATGATGATGCAGCATCCCTGCACCCGATTATCACGCAAATCAGCACGGCAACCATCTACAGCACCGGCAACCGCGACAGTGAACCGCGCTACCTCATGGTGGCGTCCGTCAACCACCCCACCTACGGCGACCTGTATTTCATGAATACCCACATTGGCACCATCACCGGGGAAAACCGCCACAACAGCACCGACCCGCGCAGTATGGAGGGCGAACACATCCGAGCGAACCAGGTGCGCGAAATTCTGCGGGTGACACAGGAACTCCGCGCCGCCGAGGAACATTACCGCAAACGACCCCGCCCCATCATCCTTGCCGGGGACTTTAACGCCGTGCCAGACTCAAAACCGATTATGGCGCTGCGTCAGGTGTTTAATTTGCTGCCTGTAGATACCCCACCTGACAACCGCTGGACACACTGCGTCCACCACCTGCTGATTGACCACATTCTGGTGAGTGACCCGGCGGGTGTGCTGCCACCGGGCCACGCGCACATCATCACGGACGAGCCATTTGACGACCTGAGCGACCACCGCGCTGTGTATGCGGTGTTCGAGTAGCTACTTCGGCCCCTTGATGATGTGTTCCTGCTTTACATAGATGCGGTGGCCGTCTTCAAGATCAGCTTCTACGTTCGTTGTTGGGCCAACCACAGCCCCCCGCCCGATTTTGATTCCGGGCATGGTC
The DNA here is from genome assembly GCA_039024535.1 of Chloroflexota bacterium. Lineage (GTDB taxonomy): Bacteria > Chloroflexota > Anaerolineae > Aggregatilineales > Phototrophicaceae > DAOTTY01. Next base: position 2,442 of record JBCCQC010000528.1, on the reverse strand, counting down.
ATCGCATCCACGGAGATGAACGCACTTTCCCCGATGATGGCACCAAGTTTGTTACGCTGTGCGGACTTTTTCTCGCCTTTGACCATGCTGAAAACGTCGCCACGATCAATGCGCAGGTTTGCCGTGGTACATCCGGCACTGAAGTTCACATGCGGCGCAAAAACAGAGTCCAGCACCCGGCAGGCGTGCATCCCCACGTTGTTAGCCACATAGCTACGCGCAATCTCTGTCGTGAACCCCACCTCACAGTTGTTCAGCACCATTGAATTACGAACCAGCGCGGCATTGCCCACAACCGTATTCGCGCCGATGTACGCAGGGCCAACGACTCCCGCACCGGGGAAGATTTTCACATTTTCGCCAATGTACACCTTCCCCACAATCGCGGCAGTGGGCGCAATAAAGGCACTTTCGGCTATGTAAGTTTCCGTGATCTGGTTGAGATAGTAGTTCATAATATCCAGCACATGCCACGGGTACTTCAGCGCGTACCACTCGCCACGATGCACAACCGCCTGATAGGGCATATCGGCTGCAAGTGTCCCAATGGCGCGTTCATAGTGGTCGTCTGCGGGGTTGCTACTGGCGTATTCGTCACGGATGGCGTTAAACAGCGCTGCCGGGTCTGCGTGCATATGCGCGACGATATTCACCAGATCAGATGGCTCTGTGCCGGGTTCTGGCTTTTCGATAATGCCAGAAATCATCCGGTTTTCGTCTGTGATGAGGTAGCCGCCGGGGAAATACTGCGCTACTTCGTACCCGGCAATATAGGATTTTTCTGGCGCTGCTTGCTGTGCCGCCAGAATGTTACGATGCAACGCCCCCTCAAAGATGTCATGCACCTGTACGATGTAAATCGGTGGGTTACCCATCTGCGCGATGCGATCGGCAGCCTGCAAAATAGCATCACCCATGCCCAGCGGTTCATGCTGCGTAACCAGCGCAATATCAACATCGGCAAATGTCGTGGCAATGTCGCTGATGGCGTCGTGATTAGCCGGGTTCACTACGATAATGATTGACTGAAAACCGAGCGCGATATACTCATGCAATTGCGTTTCCAGCAGCGTTTTATCTCGAAAGCGAATGAGCGATTTTTCACTGAGCGGCCACATCCGCGATGATGCACCGCCCGCTAAAATAACCAGTACGGGGTTCATGGGCTGTTCCTGTGTGTTAAGCGGTTTTCGCCCAGTGTACCGAACAACAGCCCCGGCCTGCCATGTGGCTACCGCAGTGCAGGTAGTACCTTTTCGCCCAGCAGCTTGATTCCCTGCTCTGACTTCAGGCCGTGCGGAGTACCCAGTTCAACACGGTTGGCTCCAGCATCGCGCAGCGCCTCACATTGCGCGATTAAATCTGCCGGACTGCCAGAAAACGCAAACCTGTCCAGCAAATCATCAGAGATCAACGCCCCGGCTTTATCAGACTCCCCCACTTCCACGTGTGACTGTATCCGTGCGGCAAGTTCTGGCTCTACCTCCACCGTCGTATCCAGTGCGGCCACCACCGGCAGATACAGCGCAACTTCTTGCCGTGCCAGTGCGCGTGCCTGTTCGCGGTCGTCATCCACCACGCACACCGCACCAATCACCACACTTACATCCGGGTTGCCGATGTAATCGTGCATCACCGGGATGAAATCCGGATTGGCGCTGCCCCCAATTTTTACTTCGTCGGCAATTTCCCCGGCGATCTTCGCCAGCTTTGGCCCCCATGTGCCAATAAGGATAGCCGGCACTTTTTCTGGCAACGGGTACGGTGCCCGGACGTGCTCAGCCAGTGCATACATCTCGCCGTTGTAGCCGCCGGTTCCACCGCTGAGCATATATTTGACGATGTTTACTGCGTCACGGATGGCGGTGAGAGGTTTTTGCTCTGGCGTGATGCCGTGCGACTGCAGCCATGCCCCCCGCGAAATGCCGATGTACGTTCTGCCGGGTGCGATGCTCTCTAACAGGGCGGCCTGCGCTGCAATATCAATCGGGTGGATGCGTGCCGGTTGCACAGTCGCAGGGCCGATGCGTGCGCGGGTAATGTGAGGAGCCATCACCAGCAACACGCTATATGCTGGATGAAACGGCGCGTCATTATAGACCGTCACCGCGTCGAAGTTGTATTGATCGACCAGTTTTGCCAGCGCGACGTATTCGGCGGCAGTTTTGTTCGTCTGGAAAGCGATACTCAATTCCATCAGGTTAGCTCGTCACTGTCCATTGTCCGTTTATGGATGCGCTCCACGCGCATGATGAGTCGTTCGTCGGGATCCGGGCAGGCCACCAGCGAATCACGCTCCAACCAGTCATTTTCCGCGAGTTCACGCTGTTTGGCAGCCAGCAATGGCAACACCGCGCTCAGCGCATAAATGCAAAAGTGACCATCCGGCGGCAGACGCAACTGACTGCTGTTCGTCAGTTCAAAGTAATCGCCTACTTTCAT
>JBCCQC010000527.1:0-3969 GCA_039024535.1 Chloroflexota bacterium | reverse complement strand
GGCCTCAGCCGCCTGCGCGAAGGCCAGGAAAAACTCCGCGAGGCCCGCGACCTCTTCCGCGAAGCCGCCATCAAAGACAACATCACCGAGGACATCGAAGACGAACTGCGCCGCCTCGTCAAAGCCGTTAACGACGCCCTCAACCAGCGCCCCATCCCTTGAAACTGGCATTCACCGTGGCATGATCTCACCTTTTTCATACAATTAATATCATCCCTCAATATTGTAGAGTGCCGCACATGTCAGATAACCACTTCAACATCAAAGCGCCGAACCTGTACCGCTGCAACATGTACCGTTACAGCAGCACACTGTCCAAGCTTTATATTCGCGTCTTCAAGGGCATGAGCGTTGCCCCCAGCTTCTACCTGTTCTTCTCCGATGTTGGCTACTTCGAGGGGCCAATGAACTGGGAAGGGGCCGATTTCCAGCGACAGGAATCTGATGCCTGCATTGCCCTGATGCGGCGTGTGGGCATGGTGCAGGACTTTTTACTGGACGACCCGGAAACCCGCGAGGCCCTGATGGAATCTGCGCATCTGTACACCGTACAAACGCAGCATACCACCATCCGCATCGTCGCTGGCGAAGCCGTCATGCTGGCCGATGTCCCCCCGGAAGAAACAGCCCAGGGTTAGCTGCCCCCGGCATCCGGCGCTTCCACGCGGATAATCTCCGCCAGGTTGTAGCCGATAATCCGATACTCGCGTGCCATGTGAAGCTGCATCGGGCCGTTAAACGGCGCTTTGTGCAGTAGCTCAAACGACGCGCCAGGGGTCAGCCCCAGCGCTGCCAGGTATTCCAGCCGATCCGGTTCGCGCGTCATCACCCTGGAAATCACGTACTCGTGGCCGGGGGCAACATCTATCAGCGAGATGTCCCGTGGTGGGGTGTAAGCGCCGTCTGCCGCCGGGATGGGTGCGCCGTGCGGGGAGTGGGTGGGGGCGTTCGCCATGTCACTCATCCGTTGCAAAATCATCTCACTCAGGGCGCTGCTCATCTGCTCGGCTTCCTGGTGTACCTCATGCCAGCCAAAATTCATCACGCTAACCAGAAACGCCTCGGCAATCCGCTGCCGCCGCAGTTGCTTCAGGGCTTCCAGTTCCCCGGTCTTCGTCAGGTAAATACCCTGGTAGCGCTCGTGTTCCAGCAAATCCATCTCTCGCAGGCGCGTCACCATCCGGTTGACCGCCGGGGCGCTCACCTGTAGTGCATCGGCCAGTTCAGACGTGCTGACGTACTCTGTATCTGCATTATGTTCACTCAGGTTGTAAATGTTGACCAGATAGTCGCGCATGGTGCTGCTGAGGGTGTCATCGGTCATGGGCCACATCATCTTTCGGTTGTACAGGCAAAGGTATGCCCCTATTTTAGCGAATTGTTTGAAAACGTGGATACTGGTTCAGCCATCGCGCCGCAACTGTGCAGATAGCCACAAACTGATAGACGAATGGCCGGGGACGCGCTATGCTATGAACACGATATGCACATGAATACAACAGGAGTGTTTCGTATGGCAGAGAATCCGAAGACTGTCGTTGTCCGGCCCGATGTAGACATTGACGAAGATATTGACCATATGCTGACTCGTCCGGGTTTTGAAGCTGTGCGGCATGACCGTGCCCGCATGGAAATTGCCGTCACCAACGGCGCTGTGACAATCACCGGGCACACCCGCACGGCCCAGACGCCAGACGTACTCTCCCGCGAGGTAGCGAAAATCCCCGGCGTTAAAAGTGTAGACGTTAGCCAACTGTACAACGACGACGCGCTGCGAGTGCTTTCCGGGCAGATGACGCCCGTAGAGGTGTTCACCGCCGTCTCCTATGGGGCGGTTGTGCTCACCGGCAAAATTCCAGCAGGTATGACGCTGGAAGAAATCGTTGCAAAGGTAGAAGCTATCGAAGGCGTGCGCAAAGTCATCCCGAACTTCAAATAGCGTGCAGTCAGGGACGCCCCATCGCGTCCCTTATGAAGTTTGCTGTTGTAGCGCGTAATCCGTCTGCCGGTCTGCCGGGGTAAAGTGCCGGTAGTGCCGCAACAGCCGGAACACGCCCAGCGCCGCTTCAATCTGAATATCAAGGCCCATCTTGGACTGGCCCGCGTGCCGATCTGGAAAGTGGATGGGGATCTCGGCAATTTTATAGCCCAGCTTCCAGGACAGATACGCAATTTCTACCTGGAACACATAGCCATTGGAACGAATCTGATCCATACCCATGCCAATCAGCGTCTCTTTACGCCAGATGCGGAACCCGCCTGTGGCATCTTTCATCGGCATCCGCAGGAACCCGTAGACCCACACCCGGTTGGCAAACCAGCTCAGCAGCTTGCGATACACGCCCCATTCTTCCTCTACACTGCCGCCCGTCACATACCGGGAGGCCATCACCACATCGTACCCCTCGCTCATCTTGTGAATAAGCTGTGGCACATACTTCGGCTGATGAGAGAAATCCGCGTCCATCTGAATCAGGTAGTCCACATCAAGGTTTTCAATCGCATAGCGCCACCCGGCAATGTAAGCCCGGCCCAGGCCACCCTTCCCCTCGCGGTGCAGCACATGCATACGCCCCGGATGCTGCTGTACAAGATCGTCAGCAATCTGGCCGGTGCCATCCGGGGAATTGTCATCTACGACCAGCACAGAAAGATCGTCAATCTCCAGCGCGAACAGGGCCGCCACCATGTTTGCCAGGTTTTCCTTCTCATTGTAGGTAGGGATCACGACGAGTGTTCGAGGCATGGGCCGCATTTTCCTGTGGTACGTTTTATCGCAAAGTCGCTACAGTCTAATCCGCAGTTAAGGGGCGTTCAAGTGGCAACCCACCTTTGCGCAATGTGGCCTGCACTGCTACCATTGCGCGGCTATCAACGTTACCGGAGCCATACGCCTGCCCCATGCCAGCCTCACTGCAAGCCGCCATCCAGCACCGCCACCACCTCAGACAACAGGGACAGTCGCTTGTGTTCACCAACGGGCACTTCGACCTGCTGCATGTGGGCCACCTGGACTACCTTGAGAAGGCGCGGGCACTGGGCGATGCCCTGTTTGTAGCACTCAACGACGACCCGGCTACAGAGACGCTCAAAGGCACCGGTCGCCCCATCGTCCCGGCAGCACAGCGTGCCCGCATGGTAGAAGCCCTCAAACCCGTAACGCTCACGCTCATCTTCACCGGCAATACAGCAGATGACGTGCTGAACGCACTGCAACCCGATATTTACGTCAAAGGCGGCGATTACGCACACAAACCCCTGCCAGAACGTGCCACCGTCGAGCGCTACGGCGGTACCGTGCAGCTTATAGATTACCTGCCCGATCACAGCACCACCCGCCTGATTCAACGCATCCGGGCGCTGCCACTGTGACCCGCCACGCCGATACCGCCCCTCCCACGCCAGAGGAAGGGCAGCCACGGTTTGCCCCGAACGCCCGCGCCGCCGATGCCGAAGCTGCCACCCGTCAGGATGACAGCGACCGCGAGGGCGTAGCACGGGCCACCGGCATTGTCGCCGCCGGGAACATTGCCAGCCGGGTACTTGGCCTTGCACGCGAAATCGTGCTGACGAACCTGTTCGGTGCGTCCATCAGTCTGGCAGCGTTCTCCAATGCAATCATCATGCCAAGGGCCTTCTATGACCTGCTCATTGGCGGCCACGTCAACAGTGCGCTGGTGCCGGTGCTCAGCAAAGCCGCCGCAGAGGAAAACCCGCGCGATTTCTGGGATCTGGTGTCTGTCGTGTTTACCTTCGTCGTCACGGTGATGACGATCCTTGCCACCGGGTTATGGCTGCTGGCCCCGTGGATTGTGCCGTGGCTGGCCGGGGAAAATACCGCCATCATCGCCCCCACTACATCCCTGCTGCGCCTGATTTTACCGGCGCTGGTATTCCTCAGCCTGTTTGCCGTGCTCAGTGGCACGTTGTATGCACTGCGTCGGTTTTCATTCCCGGCTTTTGCCGGGG